>JABHLN010000024.1 GCA_018693105.1 Desulfobacterales bacterium
CATAGCTTTTGGCCAGGCGTGAAGGCATACATGTAGTATGTCGAATGTCTGACCAAAAACTATAACGCAGTAGATGGAGACTTTAGACGACGCCATCAGCGCTCAATATAGCCAGGATGCCGGGGCTTGACACTATCCCGTTTCTTAACACCCGGAAATATTAAGTCGATCCCTATAACTTCTCTTTCAGCAATAAACCATTCACCATCAACTCTCACAAAACTATCAATCCAGCGGCCCCAATAATGCATGGGTTCACCTGAATCTATCATGCGATGAAATGCATATACATAAGCCATTGAAGTTGCTTTATCACCCGCCAGTTGAATATTTTCATTAGACAGGTGATGACTCGTTACAGCATAATCTTTTATAAGCTCTGTTAAACGGGCAGCAATTTCCGATCTTCCTTTATAAATACCCCAATAATTGCCGATCCCGTCTTCAGCAAAACATGCGGCCGCCCCTTCAGGATCGTTTGCATCAATACGATCAGCATAACGAATCATCACCTGCTTGATGGCGTGAAGATCCAACAACTCTTGAACTGCTTTATCCATATGTTCCCTCCTTAAATTTTGGAATGATTTATTTATAAGTATAAGCCCTGGATAAGTGAGACATTTGAAAAGCGTCCCCACTTTTTTTCAGCAGGATTCAAGTTCAAGATCAAGGCACCGCAAATCCCGAGGAATGAGGCGTACTTAACGTACGCCGCAATGACGAGAGATGCAGCGTAACGCAGATATTGGACTTTTTACGAAGCCATCAACGTTTGATGCGGCCCGGATGCCCAGGCTGGACATGATCCTTTTCCTTACCACCCGGTTCTATACTGTCTATTCCTACAACCTCTTTTTCAGCAAAAAACCATTCACCATCAACTCTTACAAAACTATCAACCCATCGTCCCCAATAATGCATGGGTTCACCTGAATCTGCCATGCGGTGATATGCATATACATAAGACAGGGAAGTTGCTTTATCACCATCCAGTTTAATATTTACATTAGACAAGTGATGACTCGTCAAAGTAAAAGCCAGTAGTATCTTTTCCAAACGGTCGGCAATTGCCTTTCTCCCCTTAAATTCACCCCAATACTTACCGACTCCGTCTTCAGAAAAACACGCGGCTGCTCCTTCATGATCATTTGCATCAATACGATCGGCATAGCGAACCATCACCTGCTCGATGGCACGAAAATCCAACAACTCTTGAGCCGCTTTATCCATGTGTTTCCTCCCTGCATTTTAGAAATACTTATTATAAATATAATCAATGGCAATGTGTAAATTATTAAGATAGGAGATTCTCCTCACTTAGTGTTCTTGCAACATCTTCAAGGCCGAGCTCCTCAAGTCTTTTCTTTTTCTGTAAACCTGTTTGTACATCCCAGCCCCTGATATCATAGTATTCGTCTTTCATTTTTTCGAATTTTTCATGGTCAATCACCAAGCCCTTCCTGGAGAAGTTTTCACCATCTTTTCCCGGTAATAGCGATTCAGGATTACCAATATCACCTTTTAAAGGACTGGTATAATCGAATTCATCCAAGGTATCATTTTTTCTTCCATCCCACCCTTCTCTTATAAGTATGGCTCTTTGCAGATTAAAAACCCTTTCGCCAATTCTATTAAGACCTTCTTCGTCAACATCAATTCCTGTGACAGCTGAGCATAACTGATTCTCAAGTGTAGGGTCACCTACATTATCCTCTGTTGAATCAGCATACATAATGGGCCAGTTGAAGTCGCATAGTATAAGGCTCTCTTTAGCATACTGGCGGTCCTGAATTTTAGCTGCAGCAAGAGCTTTTCCATCATAGGTTGAAAAATCAGCACCCAGCTCACTTCCCCAAAATCGTTTTGCAATGGCCCGAAACGTATCAGTAGTGACCCCTTCTTTTTCAGGTTTCTGGAGTTCGTTAATTGCCCATCGCATGGCCAGAGTGCTTATTTCGTGAAGCTGTTGTATGGGGAGTCTCGGCTCCATTGCGTAGAAAAGCCCGGTTGTAATATACATCCTTGCCCCATAAAAAGGGAGCTGATCGTTCTTGTTGATATAATCAGAAATCAACTCCTGGGCTTCACTGCCCAGCGCTTCTGCCGCCTTCTTTGGCCCCTCGGCAAGTATATCCCCGATGCCTTCCCTTAAGGATATTTTTCTCAGTAATGTATCAATAAACTCAAGACTGCCTATTTTTGAAAATGGAAGGCCTGTTGTATCTTCTGTCAGTATCCCTGCCTTATAACATCTTATAAGCCACATTAGCATAGGCTCAACCACATGAGTATCAAGACCATAATTGTCACAGAGTTTGTTGGCCTCAAACGGAACATCATTTACTTCTCCGTAATATCGATTAGCCCTTACAATATAGTAAAAGGAGGAGCCGCACATGAATTTCCCCTGATTCCCGGCTTCTGAACGATATTTCCTTCTTATACACTTATGCCCGATACAGCTGTAACAAATATCCTTTTTTGTCCTGTCCTGAGGCACCAGTTCCCGATGAGGCGCAACCGCTGAGACATACTCTTCGTCAAGGCCGGACATAAGGGAAAGGGCCCTTTTTCTGATATGCTTGACTCTTTCCAAGCCAGCCGGCATCACCTTTTGTTTTCCTCTTACAGCAATTGCCTTAAGATTCTTTGAACCCATGACTGCTGCCAGACCACTTGAACCACTCGAATCCTTATCACCGATAAGGTTTGCAAAACGCACCCTGTTTTCTCCGGCCTGACCTATAGCCACAACGCAGACGTCTTTTCCTAACTCTTCATTCAATTCTTCGCGGCAGTCAATTGCCCCCTTGCCAACCAATTTATCTGCCGGCCTGATTTCCACTTCATCATTACTTATCCATAAATAAACCGGCTTATCCGAACTTCCATAAACAACCAGACCGTCGTACCCTGCCATTTTGAGTCTGCCCCCCCAGTTGCCGCCCATATTACAATATGAAAACATATCGTGGACAGGAGACTTGCCGCAGATCTGCCAGCGAGACCCACAGAAACCTGTTGTAGCTGAAACCGGACCGGTTATAAAAATCAAACGATTCTCAGGATCAAAGGGAGTAATATCCGGGGGCACCTCATCCCAGTATATTTTGGCGGCTATTCCTCTTCCACCAAGAAACAATGGAGAATAGTTCCCGGTTGGTAACCTGTCAATCTCTTTGTTTGTAAGATTAATGCGTAGAATATTTCCTGCATATCCCCCTTTATAATTCATTTCCCATTAGCTCCTTTAACAAATGATAGTATTCTTTGAACATATGCATGCAGCTTACAACCTCTAAATAACAAGAAACTTAAAATGGCTCATGCTTTCCCGGGCAAACGCTCTTCATTAAGAATTCGTATTTCTCTCTGCGGAAAGGGAATGGCAATACCCGCAGTTTTTAAAGCATGAAAAATAGCAACGTTAGCTCGGTATCGTGTTTCAAAATAATGAGCGGTCGGTGCCCAGAAGCGAATACCTATTTTGATACAGCTATCACCAAAATCCTCTATCCCTACAAGCGGCGCTCTTTCTTTACTTACCTTATCAGTACTTTCCAGCGCCTCCTTAATTACTTCAATAGATTTATCAGGATCACTATTGTAGGCGATGCCAATAACTTCTTCTGCAAGGGTCTCTGCATGAGAATTGTGAATAATTTCCCCGATTATATGTTTATTTGGTATAGTAATTCCCACACCATCTTCATCGGTAAGCAATGTGTATGCGAGATGTACTTCTTTCACCTGACCGTTAACACCTTGAACACGAATCGTGTCACCAACAACAAAGGGCCGGGCAATGATAATGTTGAAGCCTGCACCGTAATTAGCCAACAAGCCCTGCATCGCCAAACCAGCCCCCAGAGACAAGGCACCTATAGCTGCAACAAAAGGGGTTACACTAATACCAATTTTTCCTAACGAGACAATCGCAACCATTGCAATAATGGCAAGCTTTGTAGTGCCGGCAATAAAATGACTCAAAGTGATATCAACTTTTTTCCGTTCACAAAACTTCAACACTAAATCACTGACTTTGCGGGCCACCAGCACTCCTAATATCATAACAATAAAAGCGCCGATAATCTGAAAACTATAATTGACGAAGAATTCTGTAATGAGCTGGTATATTGCTTGTGCCTGCTGGATTTCCTGTTCCACGATTCCCCCTATCATTGATTGTGTTAACTTACCATCAAACCAAACGGAAACGCATAAATTCTCATTACCCATATCCTATTTCATAAAAAAACGCAAAATATCCTCACAGCTTAAACAATAGCATGCAAATATCTATATTCTAAAAAGAGGGAAACAAAAGCTAATCTTTAATTTTTATAGAATCAATATGTTGTGGTGTGTGTAGAAAAGAATGTTTGCTTAGAATCTGAATCCACAAAGATCTAACAAAACCCAAGGGAGTACCAATTCCCTTGCGCTGACCGAATGCTATATGAACCAGCCATCTAAATGAATTTATAGCTAATATTATCTGTTGAATTTGACATTAATTCACATTTTAGTTATAGCTCTGAACACATTCCTAAATCAGATGCTATCTTCTCAGCTGAGTTTTTCAAACGATTCTATTAAGGGGCATAAAAAATGAATTGCCCTAAGTGTTAAATTGAAAACATATCAAAAAGCAATTAAGTTGTTTGAATCAGACGCTTTTCAAAAAAGGCAAATGAGACTTTGTAATGCACAAAGTAAATGGAGGTATTGATATGGATACAAGCAATGATATCTATCGAAAATTACAAAAGCATATTGATAATAATATGCCGGTTGGACTTCCAGAATCAAAATCCGGTTTAGATATTAAATTATTGAAACATATATTTACACCTGAAGATGCAGAAATAGCATTGGAACTTAGCGCATTACCAGAACCTTTAGAACGTATTCATAAACGGTTGAAACGGAAAGGGATTCCAATTGAAGAGCTTGAGCAAACCCTTGACAAACTTGTTAAAAAGGGCGCCATATTAGATTGTAAGCATTTTGTTAAAAAAGGAAAAGGGAAGTATTACAGCAAGGCTATGATGGTAGTTGGAATGTTTGAACTCCAGGCAGAGAAGCTAACAAAGGAATATGCAAAAGATTTCATGGATTATTTGAAGGAGGGATTCTACAGGGAAGTCTTCAGCAAAAAAACCTCACAGATGCGCACAATCCCGATAAATTTAAGTGTTACTCCTGAAAATAATATCGACACCTATGATAACATAAAAGAAATAGTAAAAAATTCTACTGGCCAGATCGCTGCGCTTCATTGCGTGTGCAGGGAAAGCAAGGATCTTCTTGAAGACCCCTGCAAGCAGTCTGATATCCGTGAGACCTGCCTCCTCTTTGAGGGGTCTGCAAGTATGATATTAGACATGGGGCGCGCACGCTGTATCTCGAAAGAAGAAGCATTAGGAATACTTGAGAAGGCTGAAACTGCTGGTTTTATTCTCCAACCCTCAAATAGTCAAAAACCACAATTTGTCTGTTGTTGTTGCGGATGTTGTTGTGAAGCCTTAGGAAGTTTTAAAATGTTTCCTCGACCTGTGGAATATTTCCATTCAAATTATCAATCAGAAATAGACTCTGACATGTGCTCTGGATGTGAGGAGTGTATTGAAATATGTAGTATGGAAGCCCTGGCACTTGTAGATGACTTTTCCACTGTAGATCCTGACAGATGCATAGGATGCGGAGTCTGTGTCCCCAAATGCCCATCTGACGCTATAACACTGAAAAATAAAGTAAATAAATTTATTCCTCCAAAAGACCATGACTCAATGTACCAAAAGATTTTACTTGAAAGAATAGGAATGTTGGGAATGTTAAAAGTAATACCAAAGGCTATTTTGGGGAAGAAAATTTAAGAAGAAGTGTAAGTATGAATCTATTTAGTTATTTATTTCGCTATCTAAATCTGATTCTTGTGCACTGCTGACGGAAGAATATCAATAGCTCATTGATAAGCAGGCAAAGCCTTCAAATGATGGGAATAAGCAGTAAAAAAGGGAGATAACAGAATGAACTTAATTTCAAGATCAATAAAATACATCAAAATTGAAAGGGCCTGGCAGAAAAAGTATAACCGTTTGGCTCCCGTAAAAGGAGATTTAGCACCTGATTTTGAATTATTTGATATTGAAGGAAAAGAAAGTGTTCGCCTATCCGATTTTCAGGGTGATAAGCCAGTGGTATTAATATTCGGAAGTTATACCTGACCGCCATTTGTAAATGGGACCGTGAGTCTTGAAGAGCTATTCCAAAAATATCATGAAAATGTTCAATTTTTAATGATCTATATCAGGGAGGCACACCCGGTGGATGGTTGGTGGTTCGGAAAGGGAATAGTAGGGAAAATGATAAAAATTTACAGTCCTTCAACGTCACTTGACATCTATGATCCAAAAACGATCGAAGACCGGCGCTCTGCTGCAAAGCAATGCCAGAGCACGCTTCAATATGATATTAAAACCTATGTAGATGAAATAGACGATACAGTCAGCAAAGCATATGCAGCCAAACCGACACGTCTATATCTGGTTGGATTAGACGGCAAGGTGTCTTATGCGGGAGGACCTGGCCCCTACGGATTTAAACCTGGAGAATTGAAAAGTGCTATTGATAAATATCTACTTTCATTGAAATAATTCGCATTATAAATGAAAAAAGAGGGCGTGGATAAAGAAATACAAAGCCTGATAAAATCTGAAATTTTTACCGAAAATTATAGATTAGACCATATAATCTTTTTTACTGATATCATCCAATTGTAGTACTACTGCTCTCGAAAACAATAAAACCTCAAATATTGATAGACCGGAGATCTTAATAAGCGTTATTTTGTGTTTTTTAATTGTTTACCCCTGTCTCTTTGTTTATATTCCGGCCTGCATAAGCCTATATTTCAATCGCGACTATTGTGATATTGTCTTTTCCTCCGGCTTCAAGTGCGGTATTTACAAGAGCTCTGATTTTAGTTTCCATATCGTTTGAATCATTTAAGATAGAAGTCATTGTGTCATAATTCACACTCCCATGGAGCCCATCTGATGTAAGAATAAGAAGATCTTTTTCAATTACTTCAAGACTGCCTGTCTCAGGTTCGCAATAACCACAACCGATGCATTGATCCATTACATTTCTGGAGTAGTGGGTTGAAAACTGTTCCTTTGATATTTCACCTTCTTCAAGAAGAAATCGGGCCAGTGTCTGGTCTTCGGTTTTTTGAAACAATTTTCGATCATGGAAAAGATATAGCCGGCTGTCTCCGACATTTACCCAGTATGCAACTCCGTCACGTAAAAGAACACAAACAAGAGTACTTCCCATTCCATTAAGATCAGGATCTAATTCCATTTTTTCTGTTATGGCAATGTCAGTTTCTTTTGCAAGACCGGTAAGGTATTCCTGTTCATTCCCCTCAGGTATTTGCTGAACGCCGGAAAGTTTACCTATCATTATTTCAGCAGCATAATCTCCTTCTACCTCTCCGCCCAGACCGTCTGCAATAGCAAACAGTATAGATCCGTCGTCCAGCTTTTTGATAAAATACCGGTCTTCGTTTGTTTTTCTTACCAATCCAATGTGAGTTAATGCAAAAATATTTATATTACCCTCAGATATATATGTCATCCCCTCTTCTGCATGAACCTGTTTGTAAAACTCACAATTCTTGCAGGAATCTTTCTTTTCGGCAGATGTTCCCTGCACACTTTCAGTGCAGAAAGTGCCTGCAACCAGCCAGCAGATCCTGCCTGAATTAATTCCCATATTAAAACCGTTAAGGGTAGTATCAGTAGCTGCAGGGCATAAACCAAGCTTTTCCGCATTCCCCCCCCCGGGCTCTCTTCCGCATTTCATGTACTCCCAGCAATTTATTTTTTTTAACACCATTGCTTTACTTCCCCTGTACTATTTCAGTTTATTCAGCTCTTCTAAAGCACTATCGGCATCCTGGTATCTCTTATCCGGATCACGCATACACGCCGTTAAAATAAACCTCCGCAAGGCTTCAGGCAAATCCGGCACCACTTCGATAGGATCAGGAATATCCTGGTTACGATGCATTTTCATAAGTGCTGCAGCACCCTCCTCAGGATAAGGCCGTTTTCCTGTAACAATCTCGTATGCGGTAATTCCTAAAGCATAGATATCACTCCTCCGATCAGCCGGTTCCCCGTCAAACAGCTCAGGAGCCAGATAGTGTAATGCACCGCCAAAAAAATGATCATCCGTGCCAACCGGACAGGCCACTCCGAAGTCGATCAATTTCAGCCTATGATTTTTTTTTATAAAAATATTCGTCGGATTGATGTCCCGATGAACGATGTTTTTATTATGTGCATATGCCAGGGCATTGCATGTTTGCAACAGGTAATTAACAGTAAGCATGGGTGGAATGGTTTTTAGTCGCTGAAGAAGTTCCCTCAGGTTTTCCCCCTCCAGGTATTCCATGATAATAAAGACTGTTCGAAAACGCTCTTTAAAATTGTACATTCTGATGATGTTTTCATGGTTCATTTCAGCGATAATTTCAGCTTCATTTCTAAAGGTAGTTAAAAATTCTGATCTCATCGCAAGGTCGTGCCGCATCATCTTAATTGCAACAGGCATGTTCAATCGTTCATGCACACCCTTATATACGAGGCTGTATCCGCCTCTTCCGATAATATCTGTGGCAATATACCTGCCTATAGTTCTGTCCGCAGTCGGTCTTCTTGAATCAAACCGTTCGGCCACGAGTTCAGTAAAAAAATCCAATAATTCATGATCTTTATCAGAGATATGGTCCAACCTGTCCTTATCTAATACCCATACACTCATATCGGTTTCAGCTTCAACATGAGCGCTTCTCGGTTCTCCGGTCAAAAGAGCCATCATGTCGACAATATCTCCTTCCCCTCTGTGTCCCACAGGATGCTCTATTCCGTCTTTTTCAACAATCACTATGCAAGATCCACGCTCAATAATATATGCTGAATTCCCCTCTTCTCCCTGGGTCAGAAATCGTTCACCTTTTTTAATATGTTTATATGTCAATCCATCGAGCATTGATCTCTGCCTGTCAAGGGGAACAAATCTCAAAAACTTGGTTCTAAGGTTTGCTGTTCCCTCTTCAGCACGAACTAGTTTGTAGAAACCGCAGTTCAGACAAGAGTCACGTTTCTCGGCAAATGTTCCCTGAGTTTCTCCGTCGCAGAAAGTCCCGGACACAGCCCAGCAGAACCTTCCCCCGTATTTCCCTGAATTAATTCCACTATACGATTTGTCCATTGCAGCCGGACAGGTTCCGAGTTCTATGGCATTCTGCCCTCCGGGTTCCCTTCCGCATTTAATATATTCCCAGCAGTTTAACTTCTTTAATACCATTTTCACCTCATACAGATGGGGTTGTCATTTCTTGCATCATTGAATTTATTTCCAGGGCGATCTTTTTATACTTTTCATAAAAATCCTTACCTCCGATTCTCTTATCTTCATTCTCGAATTGACCAAGAAGAGCTCTATCCTCATCATCTGAGAGTTCTTTTCCTGCCATTTTGAAAAAAACATAATCTTCCATGTAAATATGCCTTCGCAGAAGGGATATATAGGGTGCAAGGTTTTCAAGCAAAGTCGTTATTATAATTTCATTGCCTGATGAATATCCGTCAACAGCATTTTTTATCTCGGCTACAAAATGTCTGCAACGTTCGTGTTGGTAACGCAAGGCACCAATTTCAAGATCCAGTGCACCCTCTTTTTTCTGAGCAAGGAGACCGAACAATAGATATTCCTCCTTATAGTGATGAAATTTATCAGCAAAATTCTTAGAAAATAACACAGCTTTTTCAAAAACTTCCTTCGGAGGCCTATCTCCTTTTTCCAGTTTCTCCCTTGCTATGGAAAGAGAGTCCAGCACTTGGCGAATCAGTACATGCTCCTTAACCAGAACTTCCGTTGTCTTCATATAGCTCCTCCCTCAGATTTTCTGATATATTCAAAACCAATATTCAGGATATCGGCGGCTTTTCGGTATGTTGTTTACTAAAAGGGCAACAGCAAGCATAATCACTGCACCGCTACAGGCCGGGATAATTACATAAAGATACCCTAATTGATGAATCTTCTGGCTTCCTATTACAGCAATCAAAGCTGTAGCACCTCCTGGCGGGTGCAGAGTTTTGGTTGCATGCATTGCAGCAATAGAAGTTGCGACTGCGATTGATGAGGCCAGCCACATATGGTTGAACAATAATTTATAGACCAGGACACCAATAATAGCCGAAATCATGTGCCCCCCTATGAGATTGCGAGGCTGGGCCAGGGGGCTTCGTGTAGCTCCGTAAATTAGTACGGCAGAAGCACCGAAAGAGCCAATAATCATGGTTAGATCTGTCCCTTCTAAAAAATGAAAATTAGCAAAGGCTACTGCTGCAATACCCAAAAAGGAGCCTATCCACGACCAGAGGATTTCGGTAAAGCTGACCGGTGGTGGGCTTTTTGTATTGCCTTTCATTTTCCTGAAGTATTTCATTGAAGATTTTCCTCATTCTTATCAGGTTTTAGCGCAAGTAGACCCCACAATATCGGTTCGTGTGACAATACCTGCAACTCTGCTGTTGGAATCAATTACCGGCACTCTATTAATATTATTTACCCTTAATATGTCAGCTATTTCAGAAACAGGAGTATCTTCGCTGACAGTTATGACAGGAGTTGTCATGATATCTTCCGCTGATTTTTCACTTATTGCTATGGCAACACATCCATTTTGTTGCAAACATTGAGTAATAAGGTCCATAAAGGAGCGAACATCCTTGCTCCCCATAAGAAACAAAATATCTTTTTCGGAAATCATTCCGAGAATTTTCTCATCATTATCAACAACCGGCAGTCCGGAAATGCCGTTTTTTGCCATTTTTTCAGCAACCTCAATCAATGAAGACCGCTTTGAAACATAAATTACATTCCTGATCATAATGTCTTTTGCCATTGTTGAACTTCTCAGGCGTTCAATCGCATGTCTGAATGCAACGCGGTAGACCTGCTTGAAATCACCGGGAGTGATATCCAGGAAACCACCTATAGATTTCATAGCCTCAAAAACGTCATCATCAGAGATATCAGGAGGATCTGAACCAGGAAAAGTACAATCTACTTTTTTCATTTTTCATCCTCCTTAATGCAATATCTCAATATGTTATACTTTTTACGAGTTCATCATAAACGATCGTACTTTAAAAATCACAAAATTTATTATCTGCTTTTATAAATTAATCAAATTCCGAACAGATAAAAATACTATCAGTATAGTAATGCTTTTCAATAGATATGACGTCTATAATATTTCCCAATCTGTATCCGTGGAAGAGATAAAGGGCTCAGTTCCCAATCAGTGCAACAATAATTTATTAATTTTATATCACATTTTTTTAAGAAAGCATTGATTTAGGTCAATTCTACATGAACTAAGAATATTTTTGCGATCACATTATGTGGAAATCATAAATAGTTGGAGGGCAGAGTTTTTATTCAAATCTTTACAAAGAGATGAATGGATGACTATCGGTTAAGATTCGCGTTGTTTGAGAGTATTAGGGATTGCAAATAAAGAACAGGGTACTACCGAATCCGGGCATCATGCCCCCAAAGCCTAATCACATCTTAAAATCCTGCTTTAATGTCATTTACACTGTTCTTTCTTTACAACCTTTTATCCTCGAGTTCGTAAGGCTTAATTGATAATTATCCATGGAGCGGCAGGGGCGTGCCTGGAAAAACCCCCAGACTGCTCATATAATTAATATCCATAAAAGTCTTTCATGCCATAATCTGTTTTTTGATATAACTGCTTACAGGTTTATCGGGAATCTTATTTATCTGGTTCCAGATTATTTTTTCAGGACGCCCTCCCTTTCTACTGAGAAAATTTACTATAGAAGGATGATTGTAAATATTTCCAGGCCTATACATGGGCAGGCCAGGAGTTTCACTTTCCATGTCATCTTTCCAAATCTGTCCTAGAAAAAACTTATTCAAAAGCGACCGGAATCTCGTTATATTTCCAATAGTGGCAAGTGAGAAAGCTGAAGTGTTAAATTCACGGTTCCACTGAAGCCAGGCATATGAGAGGAGTTCATTTGCCAGAAGATCTTCGGTAGCAAATATAAGACCGTAGTCCGGTTCGGAGATAAAGCCCTTGTCAGGGCCGAAGGTGCTGAGAACCTTCCTCCCAGAGGTAATTGTAAGACGGAGCTTTGATTTAATCTCAGGGACATGGTTTATCTCTTCATACATTGCATAAAAATTATCACCGCCCTGGTGAAAAGCAAGTCTGCTGTCATCACGTAAAAAACCAACTCCTATTTTAAATCCTGATGTAATATCTCCAAGAAGGTGAGAAGAAACCCTTGGCATATAGATAATATGATCCATTTTCTTGATAATAGCAGGTATCATCATTGGCTGTTTCCAGTGGTGGGAGCCTTCGGGAGCTGTCGCTATATAAGAATCAAGACCGTCTTCCTCAAAGAAAACAGGATTAACTTCATTATCCTTAATCACCTTCAGAAGTGTTGATGATTTACACAATTCCCTTGATGATCCCCTTTCTTCAATTTCGGACCAGTGAACATTTTCCACTCCACTCTTATCTCCCACATAAATTTCACCAGCCCCTTTTTCCTTTAGGATCTTTATAGTTGCATCCAGCATCCAGGGATCGGTTGTTGCCGGAAATTCAAATCCTGAATTAAGGGCGAGTTTTATAAAGACAGAATCTCCTTTCGAGAGCCATGAAAAATCGGTGGACGCCTCAATGACCTTTTTAACGAGATCGTATGATTTTTCATGATCCCCTTTCGGAATCCAGCCGCTGCTGACACCCGGCTTATAACCTTTCAGCACCGGAAGATCCGCTGCTTTTTTTTCCGCTGCGGCAAGGAGGTTGGGAGTAAGGGTTGGAAGCAGTGCTGTACATGCAATTCCCGTGGAATATCCAATGAAATCTCTGCGACTGATCTTATGTTTATCCATTTTCACCTCTAAATTTGATAAAATTACAATTGATGGCTAATTAACCCCGCAGTGGCGGAGCATATACAGCAAATGCAATATCTGGTACTTTTTTATTAATTAACTAATAATGATATTGCTATTTAACACCAAAAACTTTTTTCAAAAGCTTTGTAGTCTGTTTTGCAGGATTCTTGCGAATATTAGCCTCTTCTTTTGCTATATAATAGAATATTCCGTCCATACCTTTTTTTATAACATGCTCTGTCAGATTAGCTTTAACATCAGGTACAAAAGGCAGCTTTTTATATTGACCGATAACTTTGTCGTACGCTTTAACTGCACCTACCTGTGAAAGAGTTTTTTCAACTATAGGCTGCATTTCCTTTTTTAAAGGCGGGGACATTTTACCCTGAAAATATTTTGTTGCAGAATTTTCAGGTCCTTCATAAATATTTTTTACGTCTTTAAAGGTCATGTCAGTTATTGCTTTCAGGAAGAGCTTTTTGGCTTTCGGAGTTGCAGCCTCAGCACCCCTGTTCAACTTCAGTTCCAGGTCATCAACGATTGCAGACATCCCTATCTTTGATAACATCTTTTTCGCTGTTTTTAATTCTGCAGGTAAAGGAATATGAATAGAAGGGTCATTATTAAAACCGTCTTTAGTTCCTAATTTTTTAACTACATTTTCAGTTCCAATACGAAGAGCCTGCTTGAAAGCATCTCCAACCTCAGCATAATTCGCCCCTTCAACTTTTTTCCCTTTACTTTGCCCGCTCAAATTTTTCTTTAAAATATCAGCCCCTTTATTCCACCATGAACCTTCTGCAAGAACCTGATCTGGTATGAAACTGAAAATAATAAAAAAAACACTGATAACAGCTAAATAGTTTTTCATATAAGAATCCTTAATAAAAGTTAATAATATTTCTGGTAATTATTTAAGTGCTGGTTCTATATTGAATAGATAGTTTAAAATTATCTTCCATTAATATAACAAATTTTCTGTTTTTTCAATCCAATCTGATAATATGAATATGAAATCACTCACGGGGAAATCAGAAAATTCACAAAAACCTGTCAAAAAAAAGACAAGTGGCGTATGACAAAATCAGGCCGCTAAAACAAATAAGTCACTAAAGATTATGAAGTCGTAAAAATGTATGAAAAACATTCTTTATAAACTGTATTTCCCATGAAAGGATTCCCCTTGTAAGGATTCCAAATGACAAAAAAGACAGAAGAAAACTTATCCGGTCTTAAATGGCCAAAACTAATACCCGGCAACCTGATTAAAAGATACAAGAGGTTTCTTGCTGATGTAAAACTCTTATCCGGTGAAACAGTCACAGCTCATTGTGCAAACTCCGGAACAATGAAAGAGTGCTCGGAACCGGGAAGAATAGTCTACCTGTCATATCACGACAATCCAAAACGTAAGTTAAAATATACCTGGGAAATAATTGAAATGCCCACTTCACTTGTCGGGGTCAACACTCTTGTTCCAAACAGGCTGGTAAAAAATTCAATAGAACACGACCTCGTTGAGGAACTTACAGGATATGACAGGATTAAACCGGAAGTGAAAGCTGGTGAGCATTCAAGACTCGATTTTCTTCTTACTAAAGAAAATAGTAGAAAATGCTATATTGAAGTAAAAAACTGCACACTTGTTTCTAACGGCAGGGCATACTTCCCTGATGCTGTTACATCAAGAGGACTCAAACATCTTGTTGAGCTTCAGAATCTTGTATCAAAAGACATACGATGTGTCATGTTTTATCTAATTCAGCGTATGGATGCAGAAATATTCAAACCTGCAGATCATATCGATCCTGCTTACGGAAAGGAGCTGAGACACGCTGTTAAAAACGGTATAGAAATTCTTGTTTATGACGTATATATTGACCTTGAAAAAATTGTTTTAGGAAAAAGAATAGACTGGCATTTATAAGTAACGGCAGCCCATATACAATATCATGTACCGAGTTTTCAATTTACATTTTTTAAAAATGGATGTAACTATCCTTATAAATAAAGATTTTCATTTAGGCATTGATTATATTTTTTCGAGAACATGAGTAATATATAAGGATTTAATATGAGCTACAAAATCGGATTAAATGACGCATATAAAAAACATACTCTGGATCAGGACAAGATTCTTGCACCTGAAGATACGGTAAAAAGGTTCAGAGACAAAATAAAAAAAATGGATATTAATATCCTTGAAGAGGTTAGAAGAATTGATAACGGTAGACTTGATATACCTGTATTTTTCAGCGTTTGCGGACATGACGCAAAAACAGTCACAGGTACTACAAAGCAGATGGGAAAAGGTGCAACAATTCAACAGGCAGAGGCAAGTGCCGTAATGGAACTTGCCGAAAGGTTCAGTTTTTTCAGCTTCTGTAAAAAACCTGAAAATTTTTTCACCGATACATACGCCAATGTCAAAGACAAAGCTATCCCTTTTGAAATGATTGCAAAATCGGTTCATGACGAATCCGGTGATCTTGATATTTCAAAAAAAATCTTTGAAACACTACCGCTCCAATGGACGAAGGCATACAATTTAACACAAAACCGTGAAGTTCTCGTTCCTTTCAACTGGTTTTTCATGATAAACGAATTTAACGGACCATCTGCCGGGAATTGCCGGGAAGAAGCAATTTCACAGGGGATCTGCGAGATAGTGGAAAGGCATGTGTCCTCTATTGTAAGTCATCAGAAACTTAATGTGGATGCCATAAATCCGGATTCTGCAACAGATTCCATGGTTGTGGAAATGCTTAAAAAATACAAAAATAACGGCATACGGCTTTACATCTCGGATTTTTCACTGGGAATGGGGATACCTTCTGTGGGTATACTTGGATATGATCCCTCATCATTTCCCGCGATGAGCGAACTGGTATGGACAGCAGGCACAACACCTGACCCTGAAAAAGCTTTAAGCAGGGCGCTTACAGAGGTTGCTCAGCTGGCTGGAGATTTCAACACCGGTTCGAACTATGTTGCAAGCGGGCTTCCAAAATTCACCAAACTTTCAGAAGCTGATTTTATAATAAATCCGGAAAGGGAAATAAATATTTCTGATCTTCCTGACATTTCAAACAACAATATAAGAATTGAGGTTGAAAACTGTGTGTCCGCCCTTGAACAAAAAGGAATGGATGTGATCCTTATAGACACAATGCATTCACAACTTGAAATACCGGCATTTTACACAATTATTCCCGGTGCTCATTTCCGGGAAAGGGCACTTGGAACAAGTGTTGGAATGTTCTCAGCCAAAATGATTTCGGAAAACAATAACCCGTTAGAATCAATAATGAAGCTGGAAGAAATTGATGAACAGCTTCCCGGAAAATATTATACAAAATTCTACCTTGGTTCTAACCACCTTGAATTGAATGACCCTGAAACAGCCTGGAACTATTTAAGACAGTCTCTTGATCTGAATCCTAATGAACAGGATATTCCAAGTATATATTCATATATGGGTGTATGTCTCAAAGATATGGGTAAGTACGATGAAGCCCTTGAGGTTTTAAAAAAGGGTGAACAATTTGATAATGAAAGGACAGATATTTATAACCTGATGGGGTTTTGTCATTTCATGAAAAAAGATCATGAAAAAGCAATTGAGTGTTTTGGAAAAGTAATAGAACTTGACCCGAGTTCAGGAATTGACTATGCAAATATTGCTTCCAATTACCGTGATATGGGTAAAAAAGATGAAGCAATCCAATTTTACAAAACAGCACTTGAGATTGACCCCTCTATAGATTTTGCACGAGATAACCTTGAAAAACTTCGGGGACAGTAATTATTTTTAAGGCGCAAAAATAAGGAAAACAAATGTTATCAAACCTTGATGAAACCATGATGCATCAGACACCCACTTTGTTCGAACAAACATACACCTCCGATCACCGCTTTTTCGACAGACTGTGGTTTGGTATCGTGCATCCGGATGGAGAAATAGGTCTTATCACAGGTATGGGAACTTATAAAAACATGAATGTCAGAGACGGCTTTGCATCGGTTCAGCATCAGCGGATGCAATATAACACCCGGGTTTCACGAACCCTTCGCCCGGATATTGACAGTTCAAGCGTTGGGCCGCTCCATGTGGATATAATTGAACCTTTCAAAAAGCTTCGCCTTAGACTTGATCCCGGTGAACATCCGGCATCTTATGACCTCACCTGGACAGCCGCCCTCCCCCCGTATGTTGAAGCCCGCCATTTGCAATATCAGACTGGCCGGGTCACACAGGACTCAACCCGTTATGATCAGGTTGGCTCTGTAAGCGGATGGCTTGAGTTAAATGGCAATCGGTATGAAGTAAAACGCTGGTGGAGTGTTCGTGATCATTCCTGGGGGGTACGACCGGGAGTCGGTGGTTTCGAACCTACATCTGTTACCGTACCTTCGTCCATGTTATGGTTATGGGCCTACTGTTCTAACGATGAGTTAGGCTGTATGTTTCAACTAAAAGAAGATGGAGAAGGAAACCGAATTTTCTTAGACGGACAAGTCCACTGGCTTGAGGAAGTTGGCAGGGAGCCAATGAAAATTGTTGATGTCTCCCATGATATTTACTTTGTTCCGGGCACTCGTTCCTATTATAGTCTCACCTATAACCTGAAGCTCGAAAATGATGAAGTATTGAAGGTATTTGCAAAGTCGCTTTTTCGACCATGGGCGTACAGCGGTACCGGATATGGGAAAGGTTATAACGACGGTAAGGGCCTCGGAGCATGGCGGGGTGAATCCCTGCTGGAATGGGACATCTATGACCTGAATCATCCTGAGAATGTGTTGGATCTTGATGGTAATAAAATTCCCTCAGGACATCGTGAACAACCGGTTCAGGCCACTGTTAACGGTAAACCGGGATTTGGACATTTTCCTGTCATGTCATTTGGTCCAATCAAGCGTTACGCGTTAACGTAATTTGTACAAAGAAAACAAAAACTCCTTTCTTCCAAGTCCTAAGATGCAGGGGTTGCGCTCAGAGAAAATTGACAGAAACCATCTTTTGGAGTTGATGCCTCCATAACAATATCCACCATAATCCCCAATTCCTTTTTTAATGTTTCACAAGCTTTAAGGCATGCATACCTGCAGGGAAGCATGTCCGCAGTTTCCCTGCCGCACTGCTCTACAAGGTATTTATGGGTTGAGCAATTAACCATTTTATAAGCAAGCCGTCCGGGGTTATTCTCCACTATGGGAAGTTCACGTATTCCTTTCGTACAGGTATAAGCGATCTCAAGAGCCCTCTGGGGAATATGAGGAAAAGCAATAGCTCCGGTTTTTTTTGCTGCTTCCTTAAGCACTTCATAAGTTTGATCCGTGTATTTTTCCCCGAGTTCAAGAGTTTTGATCATCCATTCTTTTCCATAAGTTTCAAAGATGTCTCTTGCAGCTGCTTCCCTGTCCGAACCTTTTTCAACAGCTTGAATAAACTCTTTTATGGTTTCAAGGGGATCACATTCCCCGGCAAGAGCAGTTATTATTCTTTCATCGAGTTCAAAAGAAAATTCTTCTTCATGACCGGCGTCATTACCACCTGCCGGCAGATCAAGTTGATTATGACTCATTTTTTTTAACCTCCGGATAACTCAGGGTTATTGCCTGCAGGGGGCAAACATCAACACAATCATTACAACCGCTGCAGCGGTCACGATAAATCGGTGTTACTTTATATGCACCGGGTTCCTTTTTATCTGTCTCTTTGAGCCTTACATACTTCAAAGTATTTAAATCAAAAACCGCCTGGGGACATATTTGCAGGCATTTGTTGCAATCAAAAGGGGTTGTGCACTTTTCGTAATCAATATCAATTTTGGGATACATTTTACCATACCTCCATTAATGCCGGAAGTTCTTGTTTATCAATCATTGTTACTGCCTGTTCGGGGCATTCTGTATAACACAGAGCGCAGCCAAAACAACGAAAATGGTCAATATTCGCCTTATCAACCGTTACCTCCATTTTTATAGCCCCGAATTGACATCGCTGGGCACAGGTTCCACAACCGATACAGAGATCATAATCAACCTTGGCAACATAATGACCTTTCATCAGAACATTATCCAGGTCATAGTCAAGCCGTTGCCTTATTGCAATGCAATCCGGATAATCACAATTGCAGATACCTCCTATCTGCCCCCCGTAATTCATTACACAGTGCATCATACCCCGATCGTCCCAGTAGTCCAGCCATTCCCTGGTTTCTTCGGGAGACATAAAAACAACCCCGCCGCGATATCGCTCCGGCCACCTTTCCCATTTAAACATGCCGGACCCAAGCCCCAGGCATGTGAAATTGTCAGGTTTTTCCTCAATACCCCGGGTGTGTTTACGGCAGGTACAGGCGAGCTTTGCAAGTGGTGATGCAATATCAGTTATTTGTTTGGCCTCGTCCAATGTGATTACCTGGCAGGTACCGCCGGCTTTCAAATAAATGTCATTCATCCTGGAACGATATTTTTCATATGTTGCCATGTCACCTTCGCATTTAGCGTCAATGGCTTTTTGCAGTACAAACAGCGGATCACCTGTTTCATCTGAACTTGTTTCAGCGGGCTTTACACCGGGCTTTCGCAGTTTATATAATCTTCTGGCGTGATTGCGCGGATCCAGATACCAGAACTTTCCTTCTCCACTACCACCCTCGTCACAGATTCGGCACATATTATATACCTCCATTAATTTTTACATCAATTAACCTCTGTCATTCTGCTATCACCCTTCCGGACAAGTCTTTTTCAATATCTCCACGGCCTGTTCAACAATATCTTTGACAACATCCCCTGCACTTTTAATCTCTTTAATCAAGCCCGCGCTTTGGCCGGATAACTGGGGCATAAAATCACTTTTATCGCTCTTTGCAAGATTTGAATATAAATCCCATACCAGTATACTCTGCAATGGTAGAGGCAGGTATGAAAACTTCTCTTTTTCCCAGTAGTCGATCAAACTGTTTCTGAAATGCCGGGCTGGTTTACCACTGGTCATTTTACTCACAACAGTACTTTCATCAATGGCGGCAACAATTTTTTTCTTCCAGCTTTCGTTCCAGGCATTAAAGTAATAATGATTCCCCATACCTTCAAGATCCACATTTGCCTCTTTAGTGGCCGCAAATGCGGTCCCCATCCATATACCTTCCGCACCCAGCATCAGGGAGGCTGCAAGACCACGACCATCTGCAATTCCGCCTGCAGCCACAACTGTTGTCGGCTGTATAGCATCAACGACCTGGGGAACAAGTGCCATGGTTCCGATTCTTCCTGTATGACCGCCGCCTTCATACCCCTGTGCTACTATGATATCAACACCCGAATCCCTCAACCGCATAGCATTTTTTGTATTTCCTATACAACCGGAAACAAGCATGCCTGCTTCATGAGCTTCATTGATTATCCAGCCCGGATCTCCCAATCCCGATCCAAAAAGAGCAATACCCTCTTCAATACATACACGGCCTATTTTCTGCATTGCTTCGAAATTAAAATCACCCCAGGGCACATAATGTTCTGTCCCGGGTAATTCAAGTTCTTTCATAATATTGTTTACAAATTCAACATTTTCGGGTGGAAGAAGATCTTTAAAATCCGTAGGAGCATCATCTGAAGCCACATCAGGTGGTAAAATAAGATTCAGCCCGAAAGGTTTATCCGTGAGGCTTTTGGTCTGCCTTATCCACTCCCTGGCTTCGTCCGGTGTTAAATTGGTCCCTCCCAGAACCCCCAGGCCTCCGGCATTGGAAACTGCAGCAGCAAGAGTTGGACCCGCTGTCCATGCCATTCCGGACTGCATAATAGGATATTCAATACCTAATCTTTCACATAGCTTTGTTTTCAGGATTTTCTTGTCGCTCATTTCTTGTCTCCATGTATGCATTCACGGTTTTCAAAATAACATTTAAAGAAACTAACAAGATTATGTATGTTTTGTTTTTTTTCTATAAGAATAAAAGAAGCATTATTAATGAGAATATTAAAAATTCTAACTACATAAGTATACAGATAAAATATTTTAATAAAATCATCATATTCCGAATTTTAAAAAAAATGCAATATGAAATTAATCTAATTATTAAATTATTATGAAAACAATTTAATAGATATTCCCCAAAAACTTTTTGAAATTGACATATTACAGGTCGTATCGATAGGAAAAAAGCAGATATTTTTTGTCTATTTTGATCAGCCAGAGTTTTATTTAACTCACCTCCTTCAAAAAGCAATATGGCATGAATTTTGTAACATATTTAAAAAGTTCCAGACAATTTTTCTTAAACCGAATACGTTTTAATTGAAGTCTCTGGTTATGGATTAAAAGTGAGTTTTTCTATGTTTGTAATATTTAATAATACCTTTTTATTTAGAAGGCTTACAACCTTTTAGTCAAAATAAAATCTGAAAGTAGCTCTTGAAGAAACCCTTAATTAATGTTTATGTATAAAAAATGGGAACCTGTATAAATCATCCTGAAACTGAGACAGATATGGTATGCATGAAACACAAATTGTATTTGTGTGAACAATGCACACTCTGCCGTGACCCGGAAATTTATTGTAAATATCGTACCTCATGCCCTATCTGGTTTATTGATAAAAGAGGCGGGAAGGAAATTGACGAATAAAAATAAATTTGAAAAAAGAGAGAACTAAAATGTCTAAAGAAATTTCAAGAAGAACATTTCTTAAGGGTGGAATTGCTTCAGCCTGCACACTTGCAATATCCGGTACTCCTGCTGCTGCCGAGAAAAAGCCTGACATTCAGTTATTAACACTTATTGATATTAGTAAATGCATTGGATGTGAAGCATGTGTTGATGCCTGCAGGGAAGTTAATGCAGAAAAATTCCCGGATCCCAAAAAACCGTTTCCGAAAATGTTTCCAAAAAGAGTTCCTGTGGCGGATTGGTCAGACAAGCAGAATGTAAGTGACAGGCTGACTCCATATAACTGGCTTTTTATCCAGAATGCATCAGTAGAAATTGACGGAGAAGAGATTGATCTTACGATACCAAGGCGCTGCATGCATTGCGTAAATCCCCCCTGCGTGAAACTATGCCCTTTTGGTTCAGCAAGACAGCTGGAAAACGGCATATCAATTATTAAGTCCGATATATGCCTTGGTGGATCAAAATGCAAGGCAGTTTGCCCATGGCACATTCCTGAACGTCAAACAGGGGTGGGAATATACCTTGATATTCTGCCCTCTCTTGCCGGAAATGGCGTTATGTACAAATGCGACCGGTGTTATAATAAAATTGCAAAAGGGGAGCTTCCAGCATGTATAGAAGAATGCCCTGAGAACGTACAAACTATCGGCCCTCGGGATGAAATAATTAAACAGGCCCAAAATCTGGCAAAAGAAACCAAAGGATATATCTACGGAGAAAAAGAAAATGGAGGAACAAATACAATATATATTTCACCCGTTCCTTTTGATAAACTTAACAATGCAATAGAAAAAGGGAACGGTAAACCCCACTTAAAACCGGTAAAGGATACGATGGAGAATGCAAATAATCTGGCAGCGGCAATGTTCATAGCTCCTTTTGCAGGAGTTGCTGCAGCAGCCGGGAAATATTACCAAATAGTGAAGACCGGGGAAAAGAATGATGAAGGAGGGCCTTCAAATGAATCAGAATAAGCTCATAAGCTATTCGTATATTTTTACTTTTTTCATGATGACTATTAGCGGTTTTGGTCAGATGCCTATATTTAAACGATACTATATGGCAGATATACCGGGGCTTGAATGGCTTGCAAAATATTACATCACACATTACCTTCACTATCTGTTTGCAATTATGTTCCTATCCCTTATTTCCTATATTTCAATGGAATATTTTCTTACAAAACGTGAGAAACTTATAATAACAACATCAGGATATGTTGGCTCTTTACTTCTTTCAACTCTATCATTAACAGGCATACTACTTGTTATAAGAAACTTTTCAGGACACCTGTTTTCATCGTCATTCATTGTTTATCTTGATCTCATTCACCTAGGTGCGGTTATACTTATTTTAATGACAGGGTTATTTTGTATGGTATTTAATAAAAAATGGCTCGAGAAGCCATAATAATAAAAAGGTGAATTATGGAAGAAATACTATTTATATTTATATTTGTTTTATTTTATTTCCTTATGCAGCTTTATATACTCCCAAAGTTTGGTGTTTCAACCTGACTACGGAATGCCTGTCAGGTGACAGAAAAAGAAACAAAAAAACAATCAAGCTGAAAAGTAAATCTAAAATTAAACTAAAGCGGATAATTGGATATTTCAATATAATCAGCGCTCTTAATCCTTTAAGAGAGGATCCAGCTTATTCTCTTTTTCAAGAGCATAGAGTTCGTCACATCCGCCCACATAATAATCATCAATAAATATCTGCGGAACTGTTCTCATACCACCGCTTTTCCGTATAGATTCATCTACCAGAGCCGGGTCCTTATCCACCCTTAATTCTTGATACTCCACACCTTTGGATTCAAAAAGATTTTTTGCTTTTACGCAATAAGGACATGCATTCGAACTGTATATTACAACCTTTTTCATTATTGTTACTCCTTCATATTGTTCTCAATTTTATCTTTCCTAAAAGATCACAAACTAACTTATGCATACCCGGAATATTTAATTTATAGCCTCAACAAGGTCTATGAATTTTTTCCATACAAGCTCAAAACTTGATGGTGGCATGCTGTCAAGAGTCCTTAGTTCCAGAGTCGGCCCTTTGATATTCAATCGAATATCTGTAAAGATCGTTGTTATATGATATAAAAACGCATCAAAGTTTATATTGTTTTTCATATAAAATGGAATATTTTCATCAAGAATATCAGCATTCAGCGCCACCTTGACAAATTCTTCAATTACTTCTCTTGACTCGGAATTTTTGTTAAGCCCTTCATAAGGCAGCCCGCATCTACTCGGATCAGTATTATTCCATATATCACGACGTTCAGGCTGCATTCTAAATTCTTCACTTACAGACATATCCTTCAGAAGAGAAAAAAGAAGCGGCAGATCATTATTGCTGAGTATACAGGCATGAAGATGTATTGAAGCAGTACCTTTCATCATTTCCCTGCCTCTTGTACCGCTTTTGCACAAGCGTTTATAGAGGTTCTGATACCGTTTCGATGTCAAACATAAAGGGACATCTTCACGACCGGGGATATAACCTTTAGCAATGTAATTAATACCCAGCTTTGTTTTTATACCAGAGTTTGTCTTTTTTATTATTTCAAGAACTCTCTTAAAACCGCGTTCATCTTCGGCATAAAGCGGGGGGCTGTGGTACTCTATCTGGCCTCCAGGTTCAAAAGTTATATATACCCCTGACGCATTAATGAAACAATCCCCATCAGGTTTAAATTCACACTTAGGCATAAATTCATATAGCTTTCCCATATCTTCAAGAGTAATAGTTTCATCGGGAATAAATTCATATTCAAAACCGTAAGTCCGTGGCCCGCCAACAATTCTTCCCCGGATCTCATCTATAAGTCTATCAGTATAGTCTTGGACTATATAAAGTTCTTTGTCATCTTTTAACACCAGGATTCACCTTTAAAAAATTCATTATACCACATAGTAAAAACAATTACTGCAAAAACTCTATCAGCCTCAGAAACAAGAGTCTGGGGGCCGATGCCTTCAGATGAAACTTTCCCAACCAGTTTTTTCACAAATTTATGATCAAGAATACCATGCTTTTTAACTACATCTCCAAGCATTATTTCCTGCATAAAATCAGGCAGTGACAACGGTTCAGACAACCAGTCTGCAAGGGGTATTGTGAAAGGCTGCTTTTTTCTGAAGGCTGTTCCTCTATCAAGAACATTATACTTTGTATAGGCATAGCTGCATATAAATTTTCCCCTGCCGGTTTCAAGATTTACTTTATACTCAACAGGTAATGATGCGGCAAATTCTGCAAGCCTGTAGTCCAGAAACGGAGTACGGGTCTCAAGGGAATGCCTCATGGATAACTTATCAAGCCTTAAAATTACATAATCCGGAAGTCTCGCCCTGCTTTCAAATGCTATTGCAGCATTTACAGGATGTTCAGACCCGTTTAAATTAGGCAGAGCATCTGCAGGAAAAATATCTGCAGTGGGATAATTGCCTGTAAGTTGTTTTATTTCTTCCGAATTAAACAATAGTTCACTCTGTACATAGCGACGTGAAGGATTAATATCCCTTTCAGTCATATAATTTTTAAGTTCCGGGTAAATCTCATTAAGATCTTTTTGTTCAGGCTCTGAAAGGAAATTAAACTGATGAGCCGCTGCTTCAACAAGAAATTTCCTGTAACCTGCAAAAATTTCATCTGCGCCTTCTCCGGTCAATACAACTTTAACCTTTTTCCCGGCCATTTCACATACCTGATCGGTAGGAAGAACAGTACCGAGTGAAACAGGTTCCTCAAGTGATCTGACAATATCCGGAAGTCCGTTTAGTGTCTCCATACTACATAATTTGATATGATGTTTCGCAGAAGAAAAACGTTCCTTGTTTGCATCCAGGAACTGCTTTACCTGTGGCAGTTCATTATATTTTTTTTCATCAAAAGACATTGTAAACAGGCTGATATCCGGCCTGGACTTTGCAGCCAGTGAAGCAACTGCTGAAGAATCAATACCACCGCTTAAAAGGCTGCCTACTTCAACATCGGATCGAAGTCTTATACGGACAGAATCTTCAAACAAAGCGTTAAAATGATCTGCTGCATCATCCAGTGACATTCTGTTATTTTCCTGATTCAGCTTATATTCCCAATACCGTTTTATTTTGTATCTTCCGTTATTAAGGTCGTATTCAAGATACGTCCCTGGAGGAAGACGCTTTATTCCGTGAAACATGGTCTCTTCGCCGGGAAGATACCTGTATGTAAAATACGTTTCAAGTCTTTCCTTATTAAGCTCAGCCGAACGACAACTTCCTGATAGCAGCGGCTTTATTTCTGAAGAAAAAACAAAATTATTATCCCATTCTGTATAATAAAGCGGTTTTATGCCAAAACGATCCCGAAAAAGAATTAATTTTTGTTTAGCAGCGTCATAAATTGCACCGGCGTACATACCATTTAAATGCTGAAGAAAATCAAGCCCTTTTCTTCTATACAAATGAAGAGCGACTTCAATATCTCCTTTTGAAATAAAAGGTTCATCAGATATTTCAGGTTTTAATTCAATATAGTTGTATATTTGACCATTGCAGATAATCGCTGAATTATCTTTCGGGCATATAATTGGCTGCATACCGGTTTCAAGGTCGAGAATTGAAAGACGAACAAATCCAAATCCCAGCAGGCTTTTTTTTAATTTGAAAACTTTTTCATCCTTATCATCAGGCCCTCTATGCCTTTGAAGGTTGCCCATTTGATCAAGACGTTTTTTGATTTCTTCTCCGGAAAGTGAGCGTGAAACAATTCCGTGTATACCACACATTTTTTCACATTCTCCGCTTCAATGATATAAAGGTTGGTGTAAAACGATATTTAGTTTTCCAAAATCAACCATAATTTATTTTTAATTTTTACCCAAATTCAATATATTTAGCAAATCTGCCAAAATGTCGTTATATTCCAAGTGTCGTTATATTAACGATAAGAACATTTCTAACAAAATCAAGAATAATTCCAAAATAATTTATTAAATATAAGAATAGTATTAGCTTATTTTAATATATTTTTTTGTCTTATAAGATTTTTTTAAGGGTTCTAATCCAGGTTATAGTCGGTTTACTTATTGACAGCATTATATTAATTATTATCTTATTGTAAATGTTTTGAGTTTTTGTGTTTATAATTTATTCTTTAAATGGGAGTTCTGAAATGAAAACAGCCAGGTTTTATTTTCCAGGTATTGCATTGTTAATTATAGCTTTTTTGGTTCTTTCATTCCCTGAAGTACTTATTGCTTTTGCTTCAGGTATTATAATAATAGCCGGATTTTTTGCTTTATATATCGGACATAAAATCAGATTATTTCAATCTACTGCCGGAATATTCGAACAAAGACCGTTTGATAACAATTTTCATAAAATGTCATACGCAAATGTATGGTCAAAACATAACAGGTAGTATTAAAATAAAATATTATTGTAGATAGGAACATTCAAAAAACACATTCTAAATCTCAGTTCTGTAATTATCATATAACATCTATACAATTCTAACAATTGAACTCCAGCAGTCATATTCCGTCTCAGTTGGAAGATCTCGACTCTTTAAGATAGAAATCATTTTTTTATCATTAAACCTTAAACTTGGATTTACTTTAAGCTCCTCTTCAAGAGTAGAATACACATGTGAAGGATCATATTTCTCTATATAATCATCAATATATTCATTATCGGGTTCAATATTTATAGCGGTTTCCATATATTCTTCCACATAATTATGACCGCCATATATCAATGTGTTTTCCGGGAATGTCATGACATGTTTAATAGACCTCAGAAAACCTTTTAAGTCCCCTGTAAAGCATCTACCGGCCTTACCGTTAAGAAGTGTGTCGCCGGTTAAAAGAATATTGTCGAAATAAAAAACAATAGAATCATCCGAATGACCGGGAGTGTGAAATATAGTGATTTTCTCTCCTTCAAGTTTAATTTCCTTATTCATTATCAGGGTATCAACAGAAATAAAGACTGCTCCTGTCTTATCTATAAGTGATTTATTTCCAGAAGTATGGTCCGGATGAGTATGGGTGTTTACAACATATTTCAGTTTAAGTCCTTTGCTTTTAATAAAAAAAAGTATCTCATCAACTGCACCCCCATCTACTGCAATGGCATCCTCTTTTCCGTATACAAGATACCCAAGATTGTCTTCAAAATATTGAAACTGTCTTACATTCATATATATCTCCTGAAATTCTTAAGGTAGTTGAATTATTGCTGAACTCGTGAAAAGCATAGCAGATGGCTAAGTAAAAATCTTCATATACAAGGCATAGTGTTTGGCCAGGTGTGAAGGCATACATGCAGTATGTCGAACGTCTGGCCAAATACTATAACGCAGTAGATGGAGACTTTTTACGACGCCATCATGATTCCACTTGTAAAAAAAAACCACAAACATTATATGTTTTTATATTTGAAATTAAAAGATAAATCATTCTTATTTATTCAACAGGCCAGTCAGTTTACTATGAGCGAAAAAAAGCTTAAAAAAAAATTATTTTATATACGCCCTGAACTTCTCATATGCCTTTTGCTCATTGTTGCAGCAACAGTAGTTTACGGTCAGGTTAAAAATTTTGACTTTGTTAATTTAGATGATGACGATTATATTAGCGATAACATTCATGTTCAAAAAGGATTGACCGTCGAAAGTATAAAATGGGCATTTACATCACCAGTTGCCTGTAATTGGCATCCGTTGACCATGATATCATACATGATTGACTTTCAATTTTTTGGAATGAGCCCTGGCAAACATCATCTCACAAATTTATTTTTCCATTTATTAAATATACTGCTGCTGTTTCATATCCTCAAAGTAATGTCAGGAGACCTGTGGAAGAGTGCGTTTGTTGCCGCCATGTTTGCCGTACATCCGCTGCATGTGGAATCTGTCGCTTGGATATCTGAACGTAAAGATGTATTAAGCGCTTTTTTCTGGCTTCTTACGATGTGGAATTACGTCAAATATGTTCACTCATCAAAATCAATTTTTTATTTATTATCAATTCTTTTTTTTATTTTTGGCCTGATGGCTAAACCGATGCTTGTTACCTTGCCTTTTGTTCTTATCTTGCTTGATTTCTGGCCTTTGAAACGTATCATAAACCACGATGAAAGAAACAAACTGTATTCTCAACAAAAGTCTTTAATCCGGTTAATTATTCTTGAAAAAATTCCTTTTTTAATAATAACTGGCCTATCAATATATATTACACTTTATTTCCAGCAAAAAGGCGGAGCAATTGCCGGTCTGGAAACTTATCCATTAAATTTACGAATATCAAATGCCCTCTTATCTTATGTCCTCTATATTTGGAAGATGATCTATCCTTATAACCTTGCTGCCTATTACCCATACCCTGACACGCTGCCGTGGTGGAAGATAACCTGGGCATTCCTGCTGATTTCAGTAATATCAGTTACGGCGTTCAGAACTTTAAAAAGCCACCCGTTCCTTTGTACAGGCTGGTTGTGGTACCTGGGAACACTCGTGCCTGTTATCGGACTGGTCCAGGTCGGGTCTCAGGCCATGGCCGACAGGTATACATATATACCTCTAATAGGGATATATATCATTATCGCATGGGGTTTTCCGATAACCTTTGCCGCTCGGAAATACAGGAAACAAATTTTAGCAGGACTTGCGGTAATTTATTTTTTATTACTTGTAACTATTGCAAGAATTCAAACCGGTTACTGGAAAGACAGTATTACACTATTTAAACATGCCCTCCAGGTAACCAGGGAAAATTCCACTGCTCATTTTAACCTTGCAATTGCCCTTGATAACCACGGTCGGGAAACCGAAGCAATGAACCATTATATTAAAACATTAAGCGTGCTGCCTGACCAGCCCAAGGCCAGGAGTAACCTCGCATTGATACTAACATCTCATGGTAAGCCTGATGAAGCAATTAATCAATATAATGAAATTCTGCGCCTCCACCCTGATGACGCAATTGCTCATAATAATCTTGGAACTGTGCTTCTGAAAAAGGGAAAGGTTTTTAAGGCCTTATCCCATTTTAATGAAGCTGTAAGTATTGAACCGGATTATTCAGACGCAAGATACAATCGTGACATGCTACGGGTAGTATTGAAAAAAATATTACAAAAATCTGCAGAAAAAAAAACAAAGCAGGGAAATAACTGATAAGATATTATGCCATAAAGAATCATTTCTTTATTTTATTATAAAGAGGAGAAATATCACGCAGGGTCTTAACAGTTTTAGAAATCTCTTCAAGAAAACGCATAATATCATCTCTGGTATTATCCACACCATAAGTAATTATCATTGTTCCCTGGGCATCTGCATGACTTCTTCCTATAGACATAAGAACATGAGAGGCACGAAGGGAGCCTGTAGCGCATGCTGAACGTGTTGCTATTGAGATATCTTCATCATCCAGCATCAATAAAACGCTTTCACCTTCAATATATTTAACAGAAACGGAAACCAGATTCGGCAGGCTGAATTCAGGATGATTGTTAATATAATATTCATCAATAAAATTCGGGAATTCCGATAAAAGTGTTTCCCTAAGTTCCTTCAAATGGATTAGCCTGGAATCCATATCCCTTTTAGCAAGTTCAGCCGCCTTACCCATACCGGTAATACCGATAATATTTTCAGTTCCGGCCCGTTTTCCATATTCCTGCATTCCTCCGTCAAGAAGAGGCCAGATGCGGGTTCCCCTGCGTATGTACAATCCGCCAACTCCTGTGGGTCCGTAAAAAGGATTTGAAGCAAAGCTTACAAGATCGGCTCCCATTTTCTGAACGTCAAAAGGTACTACTCCGACTGAATCAACAGCGTCGGTATGAAATATAATTTCCTTTTCTTTTGTAATCTTAGCAATTTCTTCAATCGGCTGGATTGTTCCTATTTCATTATTACTGTGCATTATTGAAACAAGTATGGTATCTTTTTTTATTGCATTTGCAACATCATCAGGGTTAACACGCCCGTGTTCATCTACAGGAACTGACGTAACATTGTAATCCATCATTTTGAGTCTGCGGATACTTCGTATAACCGAACTATGTTCAATATTTGAAGTGACGATATGCCTACCCTTGCCAGAGTTTGCATATGCAACACCTTTTATAGCATGATTCACCGACCCGGTACCACTTGCCGTAAACACAACCTCTTTAGGAAGCGAAGCATTTATAAGATTGGCTACAGAGGAGCGGGCATTTTCAACTACTTCTGAAGCTTTCTCTCCAACTTTGTGTAAACTCGAAGGATTACCATAATCCATATTAATAGCTTCAATCATTGCCTCTTTTACTTCGGGTAAAAGAGGACTTGACGCCATATGATCAAGATTTATTGCAGTCATCCCGATTCCTCCATAATAGTATATTAATGTTCATCTTCAAGATCAGACTGGCAGGCATCACAAAAGGTTACCCCTCCATCGAGTTTCGAATCACAATACGGGCAGAAACCTTTTTCAGTATGTATTATTTCAAGCTTCTCAGGGCCATTTTCCTCTATTGCTTTTTCAGGCCTTTTTTTACCTGCTTTCCTGTCTTCATAATCTTTAATAGCATCCTGGAGAGCATCAGCACCAAGGTTTGAACAATGGAGTTTGTTTTTTGGTAATCCATCTAAAGCTGCAGCCACATCCTTGTTTGTAATATTCTTTGCTTCTTCAATGCTTTTACCTACAGCAATTTCAGTAAGCATACTGGATACAGCAATTGCCGATCCGCAACCGAATGTCTGGAACTTAATATCCTTAATAAAATCATCCTCAATTTTCAGATAAATTGTCATCATATCTCCGCAAAGCGGGTTGCCAACTTCTCCCACACCGTTTGCATCTTCTATAACGCCAACGTTCCTAGGATTTCTGAAATGGTCCATAACTGTTTCAGAATACATTTTATTTCTCCCTATTCAAATTAAAAAATTATTAAACCAGGGTAATAACACCCGATGATCTCTTATTAAATTATTTATAAACACTTTACTAAATCAGTGCAATAAAGAAAAAATATTATTGCCAACGGTTATAAACCATCAGCCAGATCAAAAACTTTTCTTTCAATTTCATCACGAACATTCCGCATAAACTCCAGAGATTCTCCTGCAGGGTCGGGAAGTTGCCAGTCAATTTTTTCAACCCCGGGTATAAACGGGCATTCCTCAGAACATCCCATTGTAACAATAATATCGGGTGTTACCTGTGAAACTCCAGAGTCTATTGATTGTGGTTTCTTATATGCCATATCAAGTCCCTTTTCATTCATTGCCTCAATCATGACAGGATTAATATTTTCAGCAGGGCTGCTCCCCCCGGAAAATGCCTCAATTCTGTCTCCGGCAATATATTGTGCAAAGGCGGAGGCCATCTGGCTTCTGCATGCATTTTCACGACAGGCGAAGAGAATTTTTTTTCTTTTCAAATATGGTGTTACAATCCTTTCAACTTCATTTTTTATATCATTCAATATTCCGGGATACGATGCAATTGCCCCACGCTCCTCAATTCGCCTGTAAGTTAATCCGCCGTCAAAAATAGCGCCGACAGCGTCAAAAAAATATTTTGCAGTAAGATTAACCCCGTCAAAAAGATTCTCCCCCTTTGTTGCTCCTATCGACAGTACAACACCTTTTCTATGATTATTATAAGGGTCTTCAAGTAAATATTTATATCTTCTTGACCACAACGCCTGCCCTCTATCTATTAAAGTTTTCAAATGAGATGTTGTATTATAAAAATAAACCGGCGTTGCAAGCAAAATCACATCTGCCCTGCGAAGCAGGGGATAAACTTCCCTGCTCATTTCATCATCAAAAATACAGAACCCCTTCTTTTCACAGCTACCGCATCCTATGCAATGGTTGATGTTTCCTCCACATGCATCAATAATATGAGTCTGTGCACCTTTTTTTTCAGATTCCTTCATAAATTCATTAAGAAGGAATTCGGTATTACCTTTTTTCCGGGGACTTCCCTGCAATCCTAATACAAGCATTATACACTTCCAAAGAATTCTGTTTATCGTTTATATTAATTTAAAAATAAGGTTCTCTTACAAAAAGTCAAATAAAAATAATAAAACCTATACCAAGAAATACACCTATCATAAGATAGTTGTGTTATCTGTTCTTATAAAGTTTTAAAAAAGATGAATTCGTAAAAAACACACCGGATGGCTAAGTAGAAATCTTCATATACAAGGCATCGCGGTTGATCAGGAGTGAAGGCATACATGTAGTATGTCGAACTTCTGATCAACCGCTATAACGCAGTAGATGGAGACTTTTTACGACGCCATCAAAAAAGACCGTCTCTATGATTCTCCTATCAGAGCAACAGTGTTAACCAGCAAATCTTTAACTATTGTAACATTCCGGTTAAAAACATCCAGTATCTCCTGCCAGGCTTTAAGAGGTTCATCCTCCTTCCAGCAGTCGAAATCTGTTACCATGGCAATTGCCCCATATGGTATCCCTGCCTCATTAGCAAGGGATACTTCGGTGGCGGTAGTCATGTTTATTATATCCGCACCCCAAACACGAAACATTTTTGATTCAGCTCTGGTCGAAAAACGCGGCCCTTCTATTGATACAACGGTACACCCTGATTCAGGTGCCAGCTCCATATCCATAGCAGCATCCCTGATCCTGTCGCATAAGAAATCATCAAAAGGGTCCGCCATCATAGGATGTTCCATACCTGACTCAAAAGAGTCATGGTAAGTATTTTTCCTAAATTTTGTAAAATCTATGAACTGATCCGGAATTACAAATGTTCCTGGTTTTAGATGCTTCCTTAATGAGCCACATGCTGTTGTCGCCAGGATATGAGTAACATTCTCAACTTTCAAAGCATGAATATTTGCCCTGTAATTCACCTGGGAGGGGCTAAATTGATGATCTTTTCCATGCCTGGCAAGAACTACAATTTCTACACCGGCAATAGTTCCTTTTACTAACTCCGCGGACTGATCCCCGTACGGGTTATCATTTCTACATGGAATAACTCCCTGATTATCAATACCAAGTTCATAAAGGCCCGAACCTCCAATTATTCCTATTTTCATATCAATCGTTTTCCTCCTGTATTTTCCGATTATTTTGCTTTATGCTTATAAAAATATAGTCAAATCCTAAGTTGAGGCAAAAGTGTAATCTGATCTTTAAAAAAAGTATTTCTATGTTGGAAATATTAAAAGCTTTACAAAGAGCGGAATGGATAACTATCGGTTAAGATTTGCGCTGTTTGAGAGTATTAGGGATTGTTAATAAAGGACTGGTTGATACCGAATCCGGGCATCATGGCCCCACAAAGCCTCATTACATCTTGAAATCCTGTTTTAATGCCATCACACTGTTCTTTCTTTACAATCCCTTATACTCGAGTTCTCAAGGCTTAAAACGATAATTATCCATGGAGCGGCTTCACTGGAAAAACGCCCCGATTGCTCAAATAATTACCTGCAGATATTTATAATAACATCTTCACAAATTAGCTTTGGTAACTGTTCCGATCTTTTAAACCTCAGGTCTGCTTTACCGAGAAGTTGAAGATTGTTAATAAGCTCAGCCTTAGTGTAATTTTCAGATTTAAGGAGTGTCTGGTATACAGGATAGGGATTCCCGGGATTTTTTACAATAAAAAGGCCTGATTTAGGTTTTTTTTTCTTCTTACCTTTAGAAGCTTTCTCGTTGACAAGAACTATGTCCCACTGTTCAATCTGCTCCGCCAGAGCATTGTCATACTCAATCAAGGCCGGCATGACATTATCTCTGAATTGATTATAGTTTATCCCCTGATACCACACCCTGCCGTAAGTGCTTTCAGTAAAATCCTTTACGACAAGAAGTCTTCTTATCTGATTTACCATTGCAGCAAGGATCTGAAGCGGATAAACATCACCTGAAATAAGCGATCCCATATAAAAAAGAGCCTGTTCAAGGTTTCTATCGGCAATAGCATTTGTAAATTCGTAAATGGGGTCACTCTTTGTTCGTTTTAATATGGATTTCACATCATCAATTGTTATTTGTTTCTGCGTCCCGACATAATTGATAAGCTTTTCAAGGTTCCCGGAAAAGACTCGCATGTCAAATCCCGTTTTTTCATATATTGCCTTAAAAACTTCTTTGTTAGCACTTTTCCCGTTTTCTGCAAGAGTTGCCCTCATATATTCATAAAGAATGGTCTCCTGAACCTGTCGGTCTGCATGGCGTTCACCTTTTGGTACAGAACAGTCAATAATTACGCCGCATTCTTTTATTGATTTAAACAATGCTCTACGTTTATCAACATAGTCGGTAGTAATAATAAGATGATTCCCTTTTGGGAACCCTTTAAGAATCGTTTTATGTAACAATTCAGAATTGTTTAAGGGTGGGGGGGGTATGGAAAGGCTTTTATTCTGTGAGTATCCGATAAGCTCATCAAGCCACTTGTCATCACTCAAGAGATCAGAACTTTCTTTTAACACTGATTTTCGTTCGCCTTTACTTATATCATCATAAGTGAGATTCAAAATGCTCAAAAGACCCGCAAGGTGTTTTGAAGCTTTTTTCATATCTTTGTTGCCAAAAGCTTCCTTTGCTTTTTCAAGAAGTTTCGACTCTTCATTTTTTGAATAAAATATTCCAGAGTCACAAAAAGCAACAACCGTAATTCCCGACATAAATGAAAATGTATTTAACTTTTCTATTCCGGAAAGAAAATCCCCCTCAATTCCGTCAATCGGTTCATAGTTAAATTCCTTTTTTGAACCAGGCACCATAATATTTAAAAGTTCTTCAAGTGCCTTCCTGTAAAGAAACTCTTCACCGTGAATCAGGTATACCTGAGCAAACTGTGCGGGTCCAAGTTCTTTAAGGTACTTTTTCAGATCATTATATTTTATATCAGGCATTTTTTTCCGGTTTCAATCCAGAATTTCTACCAAGAATTATCAGCATTACGACTGATAATAACGCCATAGACAATCCGATTGCCTGGGACATGGAGAAGATTCCAAAGATCTCTTCTCCCCTGAAATCATCCCGGTAAATTTCAATTATCGACCGTGTTATTCCGTAAATAAGGTTGTATGTCCAGAATACCTGTCCATCAAATTTCTTGCGGCGGCTAAGGAGAAATAATATCACAAAAATGAAAAGATTGTTTAACGAAGAGTATAGCTGTGTTGGATGAAGAGGTACACCTAAGGGATTTGCCAGAGAATCGGGATGGTTGAAGGTAATTGCCCATGGAAGATCACATACCCTGCCGTAACAACAACCGGCAAAAAAGCATCCGATCCTGCCAAGAAATTGAGCAAGGGCAAAAGATGGGGCTAATATATCTGCAGTTCTCCAGAACGGCATATTGTTCTTTTTGATAAAGAAAACCGCAGTAAACAAGGCGAAAAAAAAGCCACCGTAAAATACGAGTCCGCCATTCCATAACCTGAAAATTTCAAGTGGATCTTCCAGATAACTGGCAGGGGCTATTGTTATATATAACACCCTTGCGCCAATTATCCCGGAAATTATCATATAGAACCCAATGTCAATTATCTTATCCGGATCTTCACCAACTCTTACTGCCTCGTGTTTTACATAAAAAATTGCGGACAACACCCCCATGGCGACAAAAAATCCGTATGTAAATACAGAGAAGCCGCCAATCTTCAGAAGTACAGGATACATGATAATTAATTCCTGAATATATTCATTCGGTTATATATAAATATTTTGATTTGTTATAATAAAAAGTTACTCCGGCATTTTTTTGAATAGAATATGAAATACAAAAATAGTCATTCCGATTGTAATTGCACTATCTGCAATATTAAATGCCGGGTAATGATAACCTTTCATATAAAAATCAAGAAAATCAACAACGGCTCCAATGCGAAACCTGTCTATCATATTGCCGATGGCTCCACTGAATATAAGCGCAAAGCCGGTTGCAAGGGTTGAGTGCGTTCTGGGTGTAATTTTGTAAAAATAAAAGACAAGACCTATGGCCAGAGATGTCATAAAAATAAATAATAATAACCGTATTGCTTCACTTTGACCTGCCATAAATCCAAAAGCACCACCCGGATTCTGCAAATGAGTTAAATTAAAAAAAGCAGGTATTATTGGGACGGTATTGTATAGTGGAATCCCTATTATGACTATCGCCTTTGTAAGCTGATCCAGAATGATGATTATCCCGGAAATCAACCCAAGTTTTATATACTTTCTTTTGTCAATATCTGTCATCATTGAAATTATATCACGAATTAATAAAGAGTAATTTATGAAAAGTTATCATTGATGGCGTCGTAAAAAGTCACCATCTACTATGTTATAGCGTTTGGCCGGACACTCGACATGCTACATGCATGCCTTCGCACCCGGCCAACCACTGTGCCTTGTATATGAAGATTTTTACTTAGCCATCGGTTATATTTTTTACGAATCCATCATCATTGAATAATTTCTAAAGTATCCCTGCATCTTTTGCAGACCGAAGGGTGCTCAGAGTCTTCACCCACGGTAGTATCATATATCCAGCACCTTTCACATTTTTCACCCGGCGCCGGTTTTGCTTGGATAGCCAAGCCTTCGATTTCTTTACTTTTATAGGCTTCAGGCCCAGGGGCATCATCACTTAAGGCAGCGTCTGAAACAATACAAATGGTTTTAAGATCTCCTTCATATGTATTAAGCAGATGATATATATCACCTTTTGCGTAAATTGTAATAGATGCATCAAGGGGGTGCCCTATCATCTTCTGAGCTCTTGCTTCTTCAAGAGCCTTTGTTATTTCGCTTCGGACTGAAAGAATAATATCCCATTTTGAAGAAAGTTCAGCATCATTATACTCAGCGTTGATTTCAGGCAAAGATTCCAGGTGAATACTTTCTTTTTTACCATCCCTTTCAGGCATATACTTCCATATCTCTTCAGATGTAAAAGGAAGAATTGGAGCCATAATTTTTGCAAGAGTATCAACAAGAATATACATCACGGTCTGGGCACTTCTTCTTTCAACCGATTCCGGAGGTGACGTATAGAGTCTGTCTTTTACAATATCAAGATAAAAGGCTGAAAGATCGACTGTGCAGAAATTATAAAGCGAATGATAAATTGTATGGAATTCATATGTTTCATAAGCCTTTAAGGTTTTTTCTACCAGACCGTTAAGCCTGTGCAGTGTAAATCTGTCTATATCTGACATGGATTTAACAGGTAAACTATCTTTATCAGGAAGAAACTGGTCCAGGTTTCCAAGCAAAAATCTGCATGTATTCCTGATTCTTCTGTACGCATCACTTAATTGTTTTAAAATATTATCAGAAATGCGGATGTCATCTTTATAGTCAGATGCAGAAACCCACAGGCGTAAAATTTCCGCGCCATGCTGTTTTATCACCTTTTCAGGTGCAATAACATTTCCTATGGACTTTGACATCTTTTTGCCCTTAGCATCCACGACAAAGCCATGTGTAAGAACCGATTTGTAGGGGGCCTCTCCTTTCAATCCCACTGCTGTGAGAATCGAACTGTGAAACCAGCCCCTATGCTGGTCGCTTCCTTCAAGATAAAGGTCTGCCGGCCAGCTAAGATATGATCTTGCTTTTAGCACTGCAGAATGGCTTACACCGGAATCAAACCAAACATCAAGAATGTCGCTTTCTTTGGTGAAAGTATCATTTCCGCATTTTTCACATACTGAATTTTCCGGCATAAGGTCTTTTGCATCCATTGTAAACCACACATCAGCACCATGCGTTGAAAAAAGTTCATATATTTTATCAATTACATCTTTATTGATATGAATGGCTTCACATTTTTCACAATAGAATACAGCTATGGGTACACCCCAGGATCTCTGCCTTGAAACACACCAGTCGGGACGGTTTTCAATCATACCGTAAATTCTGTCACGCCCCCAGTTTGGTATCCACCTAACCTTATCAATTTCCGCCAGAGAGGCTTTCCTGAGGCCGGTCTTGTCCATGGAAACAAACCACTGTGGTGTCGCACGAAAGATTACAGGTTTTTTACAACGCCAGCAATGAGGGTAAGAATGACTCATTTTTTCCTCTGCAACCAATGCGTTATTTTCACCCAACTTTTCGATAACATTCTTGTTCGCTTTGAAAACAAACTGACCTTCAAAAAAACCAACCTCATCTGTAAAACAGCCGTTATCATTGACCGGAGAATATGAATCAAGACCATAAGAAAGTCCGACCTCATGATCCTCCGCACCATGACCAGGTGCGGTATGCACACAGCCTGTACCGGCATCCAGAGTTACGTGGGATCCGAGAATAATCATGGAGTCACGATCATACAAAGGATGTCTGCAGGTTTTTTCTTCAAGTTCAGCTGAATCTATATCAGTAAGAATGGAATATTCAGAAATCCCGAATTTTTCCATGGACCCTTTAACAAGGTCGCGTGCCAGAATAAGAACTTCATCATTCCCGGTATCAACAGCAGCATAAACAAAATCAGGGTGAAGGCATACAGCAAGATTTGCCGGTATGGTCCACGGGGTTGTTGTCCAAATAACAACAGAAACATTTTTTCCTTCAAGAACAGGGAAATGCTTACTTAAATCATCCTTTACAGGGAATTTTACATATATTGAGGGAGAGGTTTCATCTTTGTGTTCAATCTCTGCCTCTGCAAGGGCTGTCTTACAAGTGCAGCACCAGTGAATAGGCTTTTTCCCTCTGAACAGGCTCCCGTCAAGTGCAAAGTCAAGACATTCCTTTGCAATAATAGCCTCATACTCATAGTTCATTGTCAGGTACGGGTTTCCCCATTCACCCATTACACCAAGCCTTTTGAATTCTTCACGCTGGATACTGAGAAATTTTCCAGCATATGTCCGGCATTCCTCTCTGATTTGGACTTTAGACATATCCTTTTTCTTTGAACCAAGCTTTTTATCTACATTATGTTCAATCGGAAGCCCGTGACAATCCCATCCGGGTACATAGGGTGAATCAAATCCGGTCATTTGACGGGAACGAACAATAATGTCCTTCAGTATCTTGTTTAATGCCGTGCCAATATGAATATGCCCGTTTGCATATGGCGGTCCATCATGAAGAATAAACTTTTGCCTACCTGTGGAAGCCTCTCTGATTTTTTCATATATTTTACTTTCTTCCCATGCTTTTAGCTGTTCAGGCTCCCGTTTGGCCAGACTGGCTTTCATTGGGAATCCTGTAGTGGGAAGATTGAGTGTTTTCTTATAATCCATAATATCCTCCGATGGATGTATTTTACTAAAAAAATTCTAAATTTACGTCATTACACTGTTTTATGTCAAGAAAATATATGGATTTAAACAAGAATCCAAATCATCATGGCAAGCGGTTTCTATTTTAATTTTCACAATGATACCTTGTAAATTGTCCATAATTCAGTCCTGATCATCGTTCATTTTTTCTGATTAATGGTTCTTTGTTAAATTATGTAAGTATGCTTTCAGGAATTGATTCAAAAAAACAAAAACCGGGAAATTAAATAAGAAACCTGAGCTAATAACACGGGTAACTACTAGAAGATTGAATTCAAAAAATTGTTACGATTTTATAATTTGACACTCAACCTGCTGCATGCAATATTTTAAAATAAATTTATTTATAAAAATAAGGGGGCAGCCATGAACCAGCCTGACTGTACTAATCTTCTTAAAAGAATTGATCTTACAACACCTCTTATCGGTTTTTACGACACTCCGGAAACAAAACCTTTTGAACCGTTTGTAACACCCAAACATTGCCTCTTCTCATTATATGAGAACTGGAAGAAAGGGGAAACAGCTCATATAACAAAAGACAAATTCGGCTGTATGGGTGCAGGATACTGGCTTTGCGGAATCGAATCTTTGCCCAGAGACAGATTCGTTATGTTTCTTGCAGATGCGGAAGGTTTGAAAAGCTCACACGACCTTATGAACCAATGGCTGGACAGTACAAAACCATATACACCCCAACACCCTAATCTTTTTATAGGCCCGTTAAAAGATGATCAATACGAATATCTAAAAAGCATTACCTTTTATGTCAATCCGGATCAGCTGAGTTCTCTTATGACAGGCGCTCAATATAACAGCAATTCAGATGCAGTACCTGTTATAGCGCCGTTTGGTTCCGGGTGCAGTCAACTTGTTGCACTTTTTGACGACATAAAAACACCACAGGCTGTGATAGGTGCAACAGACACAGCCATGCGAAATCACATTCCACCTGATATCATGGCTTTTACAGTCACCAAACCAATGTTTGAGCTTCTATGTGCCCTTGACGAAGAAAGTTTTTTATACAAACCGTTTTGGAAAAAGTTAAGACGATCCAGGGGGCTGCCGGATATAGATTAATTGTTGATGGCGTCGTAAAAAGTCTCCATCTACTGCGTTATAGCGGTTGATCAGAAGTTCGACATACTACATGTATGCC
>JABHLN010000025.1 GCA_018693105.1 Desulfobacterales bacterium
GTATGTACCACCCACAATCCCCACAACAAATGTGAGAAGTATCAGCCCTGCGGCATTAAAAGAAAAAGTTTCGCCGTAGAAGGAATATGTATATTTTGTTAATGAATAATTAATAGTTCTGATCTCAGCCTTTAGATCCGAAGCCTTTATTATCCCTTTCCTGATATCATCAGCTCTTTTATTAAATCTTTTTTCAAGCTCTTTTGCCTTTTCAGCATTCACACCTTTATTTTCAAAAAGACTTTTAAAAAGACGTATGCCAATGTAAAGAAGAACACACCCCACAAACATTTTGAAGTTTCCCGGATCAGGAAGATACCTCACCCTTATCAAAGCACCAATAAAAACACCTGGAAGTGTCCCTACAGTAATTATAATTGCAAGAGGCCATGCCATACGCCCCTCCCTGATATAACGGTACACACCACTTGGTATGGCTACAATATTATACACAAGATTTGTAGGACTTACCGAAGGGCTGTCAAAGCCAAGAATACTGACCTGAAAAGGAAGAAGCAGGAATGCACCGGAAACACCGCCCATTGAAGAAAAAAATGAAACAACAAGGGCGACTGTAAAAGGTATATATGGTGCTATATCAATTCCTGAAATGCTGAAATGCATGGCGGTTTATCCTGACCAGACAGCCCGTTGTCTCAAAGTACAAATATAAAACAACAAGACACCAAAAAACATTATTATTGAACCAAAGTAGAAAGAATAGCTGAGTTCAAAAAGATCCATTGCCAAACCGGCAATTATTGAGCCGTTCAGCATCCCAAGGCTGTGAGCAAGAGTCATAAGAGCCATTACGGAACCCATGGAGCTGGTTTCATTACCTTTCAGAACTGACATTGCCATAAGAGGAGGCATTGCTATTCCACCGCCAAGGCCAAAAATGATATTTGCAATAACAAGATCCTTGAAGCCGTCCGCCAATAAGAAGAAAAAAAATGCAAAACAAACTACAATACCTCCAAATATTATCATATAGACTTTATTTACTCTATCTGCAAGATATCCCATAGGAACCTGCATCAGTCCGCTTATAAAAACAGCGAGCATAACAAGAATCCCGATAGATGAACTTGAAAGCCCGAATTTGGAATCAGCATAAACAGGCAAAAAGCACCAGATAATCCCAATACATGTAACATAAGCAAGTCTGACGATGCAAAGACCTGAAATAATCGGATCTTTTAATAGGCGCCCCCATTCAACCGGTGCCATGTTCCTGCTTACAACATTCTCTGTTTTAACAGAAGGAAGAAATGCAAGACTCATAAAAAAACTGATGAATGAAAAAAAGCCCATGGAAATAAATGCTGTCTGAAGGTTGAAATATTCACTTATTACACCACCTAGAAGAGGACCGATACTGAGACTTCCGAAAATTGAAAGATTAAAAAGCCCCATATAAAAACCTTCTCTTCCTTTTGGGGTTATATCACCGACATAAGCCTGTGTTACAGGCATGATCATGGCGGAAGCAATTCCCTGGAAAAATCGTATAATTATAAGGCTTTCTACATTTGTGAAAAAAATGAAGGCAATAGAAACAAGTGCATATCCCAGTAGACCTGCAACAATATATGGTTTACGCCCCTTCCTGTCTGAAACCCTTCCAAAATATGGTAGAAGAAAAGTTCTTGAGAGTGAAAAAGATCCGAATATAAGGCCGATATAAATGCCACTGGCCCCAAGGTCATGGGCGTAAACAGGGAGGAGTGGTACAACAATGCCTACACCCAGTACTGCGGTAAATAAGGAAAAGAAAAGAGTGGTAAATATTTTTATATTATTTTTTTCCATACGAAACACTTTCCTTCAGAATGGACATTAATATCACCACAATCATTTAAGGACAAGAAACATTTGTTCAACACCGCCTATAGTTAAGCCATGCGGTACAGAATCATGCAAACCGAATTTCTAATCTTTAAATAATATTTTAAATGATGCACTTTTTTTTAAGAAAGTTAATTGATATTGTATAGCAGAATTTGATATAATGAGGTTTAAAAAAACATGTGGACAAGCTTATGGTTGTGACTTGCCAAAAGCCTGTCATACTTTTTACTGCTTAAAAAAAGAAAGAGGCATCAGAATCATTTTCCCGGAGAAAATAGGATAAAGTCTACTATCGACCCAAAGAAGTTGAAATGTTATATGTTGCAGCATGTAACATCCAACTCATCAAGAGGATAAAAAAACCAAAGGTGTACAATGGCTGAAAAAGTGAAAATATATATTTTTTTGATCATTTTCTTTGCAATTTTTAATGCATGTTCAACTGCGGTTAAAAAACCTGCTTTTACTTTAAATAAAAAAACTCAATCTCCATCTGAAAGTGTTTATAAAATCCTGGAAGAAACCGTACCCGATACTTCAAAAAAATATTTTGGTAAAGGTTTTAAATTAGGAGCCAACCCAGATAAATCCGGATACTCTGATTGTTCCAATCTCATATGTGCTATTACCCGAAACAGCCTTACCGGATCAAATTTTAATTTTAAGCCGGTCTATTTGCCCACACCCAACCTAAAAGAAAACAGTTATCCAGTAAAGCGGTCAGATTTAAAAATCGGTGATATGGTTTTTTTCATAAAATCAAAGGGTAATAATAAAATAAACCATGCCGGAATTATCATACAAATAGAACCGGCAAAATTATCTTTCATTCATGCTTCTACAAGTAAAGGAGTTATTGTAACATCAACCGACTCTGATTCATGGAATTATTACTGGAAGGAACGATTCAGTTCTTTTAGACGATGGAATAAAAAAGTGTTTGTGGGAAAGTGAAAAGTTCAAAATTTCAGTCTGTATGCATCGTGCTGGCAGGAATGATTAGAACGTATAACATTTTACATCAACCGACTTTTATCTTATTCCACAGTTTGTTACTCAATCGTGAAAATTCTTCTACCGAGAGTGTTTCAGCTCGTCTTTTAAGATCTATACCTGAGTCGGTTAACACTTCAGTTGCAATTTGTGCATCAATATGAAGTTCACTTCCCATAAGTGCGTTTTTCAATATTTTCCTTCTTTTCCCAAATCCGGCCTTAATTACTTTAAAGAAAAACTTCTCATCAGTCACAGGGAATTCAGGTTCATCTTTGAAATCTATTTTAATAACCGACGAATCTACCTTGGGTTTCGGATAAAAATGTTTTGCCTGGACATTTGCTATATTTTTTATGTCAGCACAGTATTGAAGCATTACAGAGAGCCGCCCGTAATCTTTGCTGCCCGGCCCTGAACAAATGCGCTCAGCAAGTTCTTTTTGAAACATCAGCGTTGAACTCTTTACCAGATGTCTGGAATTTATCAACCGAACCAGAATCTGTGAAGAAATGTTGTAAGGCAGGTTTCCTATTACAACTATTTTACATCCTTCTTTTACTGCAATTTCATCAATATCAACATCAAGTATACTCTTTTCAATTAAAATAATGTTTTCAAGACTTTTCTCTGTAAACATTGTATTTAGAAGGGGAATTAACTGGCGGTCTTTTTCAACAGTATATACTTTCCGTGATATTCGGGCGACCGGAACCGTCAGTGCCCCAAGGCCTGACCCTATTTCAAGAACAATGTCATCAGCCATAATTTTAGAGCGACTGACAATCTTTTCAACCATATTCTTGTCAGATAGAAAGTTCTGTCCCATCCCTTTCTTGGGCCGAAGATTCGATTCTTTCATTATTAATGCCGGTGATCTCATAAACTTATATAACCTGTTTCTTATTTAATGCTTCCGTATAAAATATAACTCATAATCTTGATGAACTCGTAAAAAAGTATAACCGATGGCTAAGTAAAAATCTTCATATACAAGGCATAGTGGTTGGCCAGGCGCGAAGGCATACATGCAGTATGTCGAGAGTCTGGCCAAACGCTATAACGCAGTAGATGGAGACTTTTTACGACGCCATCAATCTTCATAGTTTCAGATTGTTTTTTAGTCCGGCCTCATCTTAGAACGAACCAAATACCATGGAATCTATGGGTGATCAATATTTCATTATTTCAATATTTCATAAAAAACTGTTTAATAAGATATCAGTTTTTCTGCCCGGTTAATAAATGCAAAATTTCCATCAAATTTCGGTATTCTTGACTTTTACTTGTTTATTAGATAATATAAGTCCGTTTTTAAGAATTTTGTTTTCCTTTTTTCCAGACCGGGCAATTATTCAAACAATTGTTTTTCACAATTAATATAACAAGATATAAATAATAGTCGATCTTGGAATTTTACTTATTGTTAGAGATAAGCCATTGTCACGGTAATAAATCAATTCAGCTTAAAGAAATTCAACTCCCGTTAGCTAACATTGAATAAAATACCATGTAACATTTAAAAAAAATGGCCAATATAAAACCATCATTAATAAAAAAATATAACCTTTTAATTATTATTTAACAAGGAGGAACACATGACACGAAAAAAAGGAGGGAAGTCAGTGAGTTTTGATGCTATGGTTAAGTTTTTCATGCAGCATTACGATTTACCAACAAAAAAGGATTTTAATAAGCTGTTAACCAAAATAGATCGACTTGAAACACTTATTAAAAAGCAGGCCGTTTTATCAGGTAAAGGAAGGCAGATTTACGGAACAGGCAGCATTAAATCTGGAAGAATTAATATGACTGCGTCCGATATTGTACTTGAAGTTGTTAAAAGATCAAAAAAAGGTGTTGATTTCAACCAGCTTCAGTCAAAAACAGGTTTTGAGGACAAAAAACTTCGCAATATTATTTTCAGGCTTAATAAATTAAAAAAAATAAAGAGGAAAAACAGGGGCATATATATTATAGCGTAGCTTAAATTTCTCCGAATATGTGCCGGATATTTGCCGGATATATACCAGATATATAATAGACATTCCAAATTATACATTTTTTTCTATATATATAGCATTATTTTGTTTTCCGATAAGTAAATGATCGCTTCTAAACTACATGCAGATTAACCTGTTTTTCAAAAATACGTCTGAAGTAAATCTGGATCAAATAATAAGAATTACCATATCTACAAAAGCACACCCTATAATCACCCTTAGCATTTTTCGTGTCATAAAAAATCTTCGCCTTTTCCTATCAATAAGATAAGAAGTTAGTTTTTCTGCCGAACCACCTGTTTTTCTTAAGGGTGACCAATAAATCAGATATTGAAATCTTTTATAGATTTTTGCTATATATCAATATTGGATTACATGCTGGATTACCATGTATTTTTCTGTCGGATTTAAAGTATTTATGATTCTATAGCCATTCCAGATAAAAATGAAAGCGAGATAATTATGAATAATCATGAAGATAATAACAATTACGAACTAAAAGAAGGTGATAAAATAAGCGGTTATGCTCTTAAACGAATTGTTGAATTAAAAGAAATCGATTCTGTCTTTTACGACTTGGAACATATGAAAACAGGAGCAAAGCACGTCCATATTGCAAACAATGACAAGGAAAATACTTTCAGTGTAGCCTTTTTGACAACACCTTCTGATTCAACAGGTGTTGCCCATATTCTTGAACATACAGCCCTTTGCGGCTCAAAAAAATATCCGGTCAAAGATCCATTCTTTTCCATGATAAAAAGAAGCTTAAACACATTTATGAATGCGTTTACTGCATCAGACTGGACGATGTATCCATTTTCCACGCAAAATAGAAAAGACTTTTATAACCTTATGGAAGTATATCTTGATGCTGCTTTTTTCCCTCGCTTGACAGAACTTAGTTTCATGCAGGAAGGTCACCGAATGGAAATAATAGGAGACATAAAAAATATTGACCTGAAAAACAGGGATTCATTCGACCTTGAATATAAAGGTATTGTCTATAATGAAATGAAAGGGGCCATGTCTTCTTCATCTCAGGTAATGATCAGGTCTCTTCTAAATGCTCTCTACCCTTCTACAACATACAGTTACAACTCTGGAGGTGATCCTGCAGTAATCCCGGATCTCACTTACAAACAACTTCTTGAGTTTCATAAAAGGTATTATCACCCTAGCAACGCCTTTTTCTATACATACGGTGATATTCCCCTTAAAAGCAATCTTGATTTTATCAATGACAAAGTTTTAAATAATTTTATCGGCATTGACCCAGATACTGCTGTTCCGTCACAACCACGCTGGAAAGAACCAAGAGAGGTATCATATCCATACCCTATTGCCAAAGATGAAGATCCTTCAAAGAAATATCAGTTTTGCCTGGCCTGGCTTCTTGGAGATATAAAAGATTCATATGAAATTCTTTTATGCACAATACTTGAACAGATCCTTTTAGGAAATTCAGCCTCACCTCTCAGGAAGGCCCTTATTGATTCGGAACTGGGATCTGCCCTATGTGATGGAGCAGGATTTGATTCTGACAATAGGGACACAATGTTTGCCTGCGGTCTCAAGGATATAAAAAAATCATCTGTAGAAGAAATTGAAACAATTATATTCAATACCCTGAATGATCTTGCTGATAAAGGGATAGACAAAAAATTTATTGAATCCGCTATTCATCAGATCGAGTTTCACCGAAAAGAGGTCACAAATATTCCATATCCATACGGGATAAAACTACTTCTTTCATTTTCCGGGAGCTGGTTTCACGGAGGAAAACCAGAAGAGGTACTTCTTTTTGATACAGTACTGGAAAGGCTGAAAAAGGACCTTTCAACCGATTTCTTCCTTGAAAATAAAATAAGGGAATACTTTATTAACAATACTCACATGGTAAATTTAACTCTGGTTCCCGACCAGACAATGGAGGATACAAAAAACCGGGAAATAAACAATCAACTCAAGCGTGCTAAAAAGGAATTGTCTGACAAGGATATAAAAAAAATTTATAACGACACAATTGCATTGAAGAATCTTCAAGAAGATGATGAAAACATATCCTGTCTGCCTACACTTGAGCTTGAAGAAATCCCTCCAAATGTTCTAAGTGTTAAAACTACAGACCCTTATGATCAATGTCCCGCAGTATGCTATAAACAGCCGACATCAGGAATAAACTATTTTGTATCTGCTGCAGGGGCTGCAGATATTCCGGGAAGTCTGCTTCCATATGTTCCTTTTTTCAGTACTGCTTTCTCAAAAATGGGATCAAAGAAGCACGACTATGCTGAAATGGCACAGTTGATAGATACCTATACCGGAGGCATAGGCCTGTCCTCTAGTGCCCGCACCAGATACGATGAACAGGGGGAATGTGTTCCAATAATATCATTTACAGGAAAATGCCTAAAAAGAAACCAGGATAAAATGTTTGATATTATTAAAGAATTAATATGCGAATACGATTTTTCTGATTTATCCAGGCTTAAAAAACTCCTTTTTGAATACCGCGCCGGCATGGAAAATACTATTATTCAAAATGGCCATGTGTTCGCTCTATCTATAGCTTCACGAAACTTTTCCACCACATGCGCTATGGATGAGAAATGGCACGGAATAAGCCAGGTCCGAATGATAAAGTCCCTGGTTGATCAATTACAAAACAACAACGGGGACGGCATACTTAAAGACTTTTCCGACAATTTGACAAAGATACCTCAACACCTGTTTTTCTCCAGCAATTATAAAATGGCCCTGATATCTGAAGAAGAATCCTTACCTTCTTTAATAGAAAATTCCAGAAAAATTCATGACTGTCTTGAGAAAAAGGAGATCAACGGTTTTGGTAGTCCTGATTTAATCCCCGGAAATGATCTCCCAATCGAAGGCTGGAGCACATCGTCGTCGGTTTCTTTTGTAGCAAGCTGTTTCAAAACTGTACGCATGGAACACGAAGATGCACCGGCATTATCCTTAATAAGCAAAATATTACGTTCCATGTACCTTCACCGGGAAATTCGTGAAAAGGGCGGAGCATACGGCGGTTTTTCCATGTACAAACCTGAAAACGGGCTTTTCTGCTTTGCTTCATACAGAGACCCGCATATAATTAATACCCTGAAGGTATTTGACAATGCAACATCATTTATTACTTCCGGGAAGTTCAGCAACCTTGATGTAAAGGAAGCAATTCTGCAGATATGTTCGGAAATTGACAAACCCGATACCCCAGGGACCTCAGCAGTCAAGGCCTTTTTTCGAAGCGTTGTTTCACTAACTGATGAAGTAAGGAACAGTTTCAAAGAAAGGCTTCTTAGAATAAATCGGGATAATATTATAGAAGTTGCGGAGAAATACTTCGGTAGTGACACATCTGAAAGGTCCATAGCCGTTATATCCAGCGAAGAAAAACTGAAAAAGGCAAAAAGTGAACTTAAAGACAGGGAAATGAAACTTTACAAAATTTGATGGCGTCGTAAAAAGTCACCATCTATTGCGTTATAGCGTTTGGCCAGACGTTCTACATACTGCATGTATGCCCTCACACCTGGCTAAACATTATGCCTTGTATATGAAGATTTTTACTTAGCCATTGATTAAAGTTTACAAGAGTTCATTGTGCATTACCGCTATAAAGAAAAATAACTTGTTAATTTCATTAAATTTTAGAATGAGTTATTTTGAAGTACCACCTGTGTGGCAGGATTAATCCGAAGAACGTATTTTTTAAATTGAAGTTTTCTCAATGGAGAATGCTGCAGTATACATAATACCATTAAAAGGAAAATTCAAAAGTTCGACATCTTTGCACCCCATCTCCCTGAAATATTCCAGTATGGTGGGGATGCCTTCTCCTGTCCCATCTTCTTTGGTGGATTTTATCACACCTCCTGACTTATATGACGCATACTGTTCTTCACTCAATCCGCCGGCATAATCTTTCAGGAAAAGAACAATTGAGTCGGTCTTTGAACTATATAAGGTTTTCAGTTCAAAAACCACCTTCATTATTCCATGTGCCTCACACTCCTGGTATGTATTTCTTATTGCATTATCAAGTATATACGATAATTTTATCGGATCTATAAGAACCTTCCTATTCCCTGCTCCCAGGTTCAATTCAAAATCAACAATACTTCCGTATGACTCTTTAATATCTACAGTTTGTATATATTCCTTTAAAAAGCCATCAAGTTCCAATAATGTTTTGTTCACGGAATTATCAATCAATTTGGGGGATTTAAACTTTTTTTCCTGATAATATATATTTTTTGTGATTGTATCCCTTATCCTCTGAAGCGAATCCTTGACTTTATTAACCTGGGCCAGGAGTACAGAATATTTTTTAGACATATCACTATCAGATTCCCCGCTAATGATTTCATTCAGAGAGCTGACAATATATTCAATTGTTGAAAGGGGGGTAACAATATTATGAAGATATCTTCGAACCCCGTTCACAATAAATTTGTCCTGTTCTTCAATAAGCCTGTCCTTTTCAAGGATCTGACGTTCCTTTTCTTCAAGCTGTTTTATCGCAAGAGCAAGAGTTGCATAGTTACCGTAACCGCGTATAGCGCGAACCAGATCGTTTGAAAACGGTATATTTCCGGTCCTTCTCACTAAAAGAATATATTGAATCTCATCAAGTCTGTCCGTCTCGATATGATATATGGGAAAACTTACTCTTAAAGAATTCCTGTCTTTGTATTTATCACTGTCCAGGTGATGAAACCGGCCTGAACTATAATCACCATAAATAAAATTCTTTACACGTTCCCCACCCTCAAGCTTGCTTACAGATACTACACCCTCTCCATAAATATCGGTATCTCCAAGAACAGTTCCTTTTTTCAAAGTGACATACCTATCGATTTCTTCCAGCTCATCGATTTTATCACCAATCTCTGTATCAATCAGGCAGTAGAGAACCCTTTCTCTGGAAACAAGGTCCTTCTGTATTACTCCCCTTTTTGATATAACCACCTGAAATTCTTCGGGCGTAACATCTTCTACTATATACAATGCAACATCAACACCATCTCCGACTACCCTTTTTGTACCCTCGGTCATCAGATTCAAAATATTATATTCATTTGTATTATGCTCTATGGCAACACTTAAAAGCCGTCCGAAGTCAACATCCTTGTATTCCTCACGACGAACATTTTCAGCCTTTAATTTGTTGTTTTTTGCAATTGCCTCCTCAAGTAAAGCAATTTTATTTCTTAGCAACCTGTTTTCTTCAACCAGATCAGCATGGTCTTTAGTTTTGTCTTCCATATTTCTTTAATCCATTGTTTTCGCAGTGTTAATCAATCCATTTCAATGAAACAGACCATGTATAAATCTTAATGGCGTCGTAAAAAGTCTCCATCTACTGCGTTATAGCGTTTAGCCAGACGTTCGACATACTACATGTATGCCTTCACGCCTGGCTAAACGCTATGCCTTGTATATGAAGATTTTTACTTAGCCATTGGTTATACTTTTTACAAATTCATCAATCTTAACAGATAAATCTTGATTTTTTTCCCGTTATACAGATTCGAAAATTATACAGAAAAAAACCTTATTTTATTTTCAGCTATACTGTGAAACTTGTCAAGCATATGATACTTTTTTGTATTTGATACTTATTAGAGTTTGGGATCTTTTTAGCGTTTTTTTGAGGTTCTGCACCCACCACCTAAAGACGATTAGTTGAATTTAAAGAATAGCTTGTGTGGATCGACAACACCGCTATGTGACAGGTAAATTTTATTTGAGGATGATGACTTTTTTACGAGTTTATCAAATAACTATATTAAACAAATACCCCATCAGCAATATTCCACAACTGACAACACTTATGAAAACACCTATCAAGCGGGGTTTAAGCACCTTTCTTAAAATCACCATTTCAGGCAGGGAAAGAGCAATCACACTCATCATAAACGCCAGTACTGTACCCAGAGCAGCCCCTTTTCCAAGCAGGGCTTCTACAACCGGAATAATCCCGGCAGCATTTGAATACATGGGAACACCCATACCAACTGCAAGGGGAACAGACCACCATGAACCTTTTCCCATAACTGATGCCATAAGTCCTTCAGGTACGAATCCGTGAATTACTGCTCCCACAGCAATTCCTAAAATCACATAAATCCATACCCGTCCTATGATTTCCACAACGGCATCCCATCCATATATGATACGGTCATTCAGTGTCAGCCTGTCATCAGCAATATTGTCTTCACCTGGATTTATTTCCGTTACCCATCCTTCAACATCTTTTTCCATATTCATACGGCCGATAACCCAGCCCGCAAGAATAGCAACGGTCAGCCCTGTCGCCATATATAACGCAGCCACTTTCCATCCCAGGAGCCCATATAGAAGTCCAAGGGCGATTTCATTTACCATAGGCGCTGCAATCAAAAATGAAAAAGTTACACCAAGCGGCACCCCAGCCGCAACAAAGCCAATGAAAAGCGGCACAGCCGAACATGAACAGAAAGGAGTAACAATGCCAAGAAAAGCAGCCATAATATTTCCAAGAAATAAATTTCGTCCGGCAAGCATGGCTCGTGTTTTCTCCGGTGTAAAAAAACTGCGTATTATACCAACACCAAAGACAACCAGCAAAAGAAGCATCATTACCTTAGGCGTATCATAGAGGAAAAATTGAATTGCTCCCCCTATGTGAGACCCTTTTGTTATCGAAAAAAGGTCATAAGTTATCCACGAAGAAATTTGCGGTAAAAACCGGTACAACTTCCACCAGAGATAAACAAGAACAATTCCTGAGGTCAAATAAAGATACGGATAACTTCTTGGAACATCAGATTTGCAGCTTTCATCTGAATTGCATGAGCTGTCTATTACTTCTTTTGATTCCATTATTAATTCCTTAAATTTTCCAGGAGTTAAATTTGCTGTTTTCATATTCCTGAATGGATATTTATTAATTATATTTTCTGGATTCCATATCCAAAAACCTTAAAACCAATATAACCGCCAAGCTCATTCCAAGAGACAGCTATACCTGACTGACACAAACTTACATCTACACATGTTGTATGTAAATCATGTTCCCGGATTGTCCCGGGGCAGTCTGTTAACATGGCAAATACCTGTTGGTGTTTCGACGGCATAAGTAAAATATCTACGTTTAATCCACAAGGCAACACTTACAAGACTGATAAGAACAGGTACTTCCACCAACGGACCGATTACAGCCGCAAACGCCTGTCCCGAATCAATACCGAACACTGCAACAGCAACAGCAATGGCAAGTTCAAAATTATTAGAAGCCGCCGTAAAGCTCAGAGTGGCAGATTGTTCGTATGTCGCCCCGACTTTTATCGACATAAAAAATGACACAAAAAACATAACTATAAAATAAATGCAGAGAGGAATCGCAATACGAATAACATCAAATGGTAACTGAACAATATATTCACCTTTCAAAGAAAACATAACCAGTATGGTGAAAAGCAGAGCGATTAAGGTTATGGGGCTTATCCTTGGAATAAATTTCTGTTCATACCATTCTATCCCCATAGTTTTCAGTCCGATCATACGTGAAATAATACCGGCAATGAAAGGAATACCAAGATATATAAAAACGCTTTCCGCAATCTGTCCTATAGATATATCAACAATAACCCCTTTTAATCCAAACCACTGGGGTACTAATGTAATAAAAATATATGCGTACACTGAAAAAAACAGGACCTGAAATATTGAATTAAATGCCACCAAGCCTGCACAGTATTCCGTATCCCCTGACGCCAGGTCATTCCAGACAATCACCATGGCAATACATCGGGCCAGGCCTATCAAAATAAGTCCCACCATATACTCATGGTGTCCGGAAAGAAAACAAACCGCCAGTAAAAACATCAGTATGGGGCCTATTATCCAGTTCTGAACAAGTGACAGGGCCAACACTTTATAGTTTCTAAATACTTCTCCGAGCTGTTCATACTTGACCTTAGCCAGTGGCGGGTACATCATCAATATGAGACCTATGGCTATAGGTATGTTGGTAGTACCCACCTGAAACCGGTTGATAATATCACGGATTCCGGGATAAAAATATCCTGTTCCCACTCCGATTAACATGGCCATAAAAATCCACAAGGTTAAAAATCTATCCAAAAAAGAAAGACGTTTATTATGTGACATACCCCCCCCATTAATATTTTAATATTTAGTTTTATATATTTACAAACGGACTGAGAATAAAATAAGCGCCGAGTAAACCGATAGTTATACCTGCACCCTTACTAAATATATTGGCTGCCCCTTTCCAGGCATTGTTTTCCATAATATTCCTAACGACTGCCATAGAGCTTCCTGCAACCATGATCGGAAGGCAATGCCCAATAGCAAATAAAAGTATAAATAAAAAACCGGTTGCCAATTTTTTCTGTATAGTAATAATAGCAAGAATCGGTGCTATAAAACCGAATGTACATGATCCGGATAATAAACCATAAGCAAGCCCTAAAACAAAAGCACCAAAGATTCCCTTTAGTTTAAGCCGGTAAAACATTCCTCCTGACAATCTGAATTTATCCACTCCGAGCATACCTATAGCTACCCAGATCAGTATGCATCCTGTAATAATATTCCAGTAACTGCTTACATCTCCAAGTATACGGCCAAGATAGGCGCAAAGTATGCCGATAAGAGCGATAGTAATAAAAAGGCCTGTAGTAAACATGACAGCGAAGATAGATGCGCTTTTGGAATTGACTGCTCTATCCTGCCCCCCGACATATGCAACTATAAGAGGAATGGAAGCTATGTGACAAGGACTGAAAATTAAACTTATCATTCCCCAAATAAAACAACCAAAAGCAGCAATAATCGAACCGGCTGCAATCCATTCATTAACCGTCATAAAAAATGAATCAAGCATTCGTCACCTTCAAATCAAGCCCACCATATCTTTACTCTACACCCATTTTCTTTAGCTGCTTAATAATTTGCTCTTCACCCAAAAATCCCGAATGGCGATATACTTCTTCCCCATTAAGATCAAAAAATATTTGAGTTGGAATTCCTCTTATGCCAAAACGGCTTGCCTGGTCACGATTCTTCCAAACATCAATAAAAACAATATCAGCTTTACCGCTGTATACTTTCTCAATCTTCACCATAATCGGAGCCATCATTTTACACGGTATACATTTTTCAGCCCCAAGATCGATCATTGTAACCATTCCTTTTTGAGGGAGTTTGCTGTAATCCTGAGGCTGGTCAATTCCGTAAGCAATGCTGGCTGTAAAAAGAATACAAATAAGAATAGATTTTATTAATGAATTTAACTTCAATATTATATCCTCCAGGTTTTAGTATAGCTCCCCCTTTCAGGAGGAACTCCGCAAAGCCTCTATATCGTGATATAGCGATATAGATAATAAAGATTACTTTTTACATATTTTCTCTCGGTTGATTCCAGGCAAAGTTTTTATCAATGCCATCATTTCCGGATCGTAATCAAGCCAATGCTTAAGATTTCCAACCAAATTAGCAGCATAAGCGCTTGCAGAGCCATCTGTAAGAATATAGTTAACCCACAAACCTTTTTTAAAAGATGAAATCAAGCCGGCTTCTTCGAGGGTTTTTAAATGCTTGCTTGCTGTAGACTGGGCAATCCCCAATGCTGCCTGAATTTCACAAACACACATAACCCGATGTTGAAGCATCTTCATGATCTTCACTCGTCCTGGATCAGAAAGAGCCTTCATAACTTTTATAAATTCTTTCATAATAACCTCATATATCGTTATATAGGAATGTATTCATATTATTAACGGATGTCAATATATAATGCAGAAGGAAGGCCAACCGGATGAAAGTGAAGAAATGGTAATGATTCGTATATCAAAATGGTAGCTTTATTAAGTGAAATATCTCTAATAGGTTTTTCATTTTTTTGAAATCTTTGAAAAAGTTGACATAAGTCAATGCATCTGTACAGATTTTACCATATTTATATATATAATATTAACTTAATAAAGGAGATAAATATGCATGATGGATGCTCACAATGCTTTGATAACGGGATGCAGATTGTTGATAAAATAAGAACGATGGGTTTCAACAACACATCGCTTGGAATGCCGCTAGAAATAAAATGCACAAACTGTGATATAACCTTTGAAATGAAAACTATGGAATGCACTTGCCCTGATTGCCGGATGGTATTCGGTGTCACGCCTTGTCATTCACACAGTGCCGAGTTTGTATTGCCGGCAGGGATAGATTATTAGGGATATATTAATGATGAATACTATAAATGAACTTAAGGAAAGACTTGCAGAACTTGACAAATTGATAACAGAAACAAAAAAAAGACTCCCGGCTCATTCAACAAAGCCACCTGTGATGATGGATTTAATTGATCTTGAAGATGAATATGATAGTGTTTTAGGAAAAATAGAAGACTATAACATAAATTGAATTGAAATCGGGGTAAGAGATTTTGACAATCACTCGTTTTTCTCTTACCCCGGATTGAACTATTGATCACTTGAAAGGTTCTGCACCAGGCCATGTTTTAGGAAATAATGTCCTCTGATAAAGTTTTATTTTCTTTTCCGCATTACCCTTTTTTTACTTTTTACAGATCGTTTTCTTTGGGTTCTCTTTTGTTCAGCATATTGTACTCTGATATCACGCCCGTCTATCTTTGCACCTTTCATTGATTTTAGTACTTTTTCCGCCACACTTGCATCTACCTCGAAAAAAGAAAACTCACGTAATATCTCTATCAAGCCGATCTTGTTAGCGCGGATACCCGATTTTTCACATATGACTCTAATAACAGCACCTTTTTCGATATTATCCATTTCACCGGCATTCAGAAAAAAACGTTTTGTTGTTCCGGATTTCAAACGATTTTGCTGCCGATCTTTTTTTCGTGGGGACTTACCATCATTTTTTTCTCTCCGGGTTGCATTTATATCACCGGAATTTTTGTAATAGTCAAGAAAACGGTTAAACTCGACCGAAACAAACTTCTGTATAAGTTCTTCTTTATTTAGGCTTGCAAGAGTATCATAGACAGGCGGCAGAAATTTTCCTATCTCTTCATGGTTAACATCAACAGTTACCAGTTTTTTTATCATGGAGTAGAGCTGCTTTTCACAAATTTCATAACCTTCAGGAATTTTTGAATAATTAAATTTTATACGGGCTTTTCGTTCAATGAACTGAAGCTTTTGTCTTTCCTTTATGTTAATTATTGTGATGGAGATACCAGTTTTACCGGCCCGTGCAGTCCTGCCGCTCCTATGGGTATAGTTGTCAGGTTCATCAGGAAGTTTGTAGTTTATCACATGGGATATGTCCTGAACATCTAAGCCCCTTGCGGCAACATCCGTGGCAATGAGAATCTGGATGGATTTTCTCCTGAATCTACCCATGACCTTGTCACGTAATTGCTGGGATAGGTCACCGTGCAGAGCATCTGCACTGTAGCCGTCTTTAATGAGTTTTTCTGCTATTTCCTGAGTGTCTTTTCGTGTACGACAAAACACAAGGCCATAAATATCAGGGTAAAAATCGATAATTCTTTTTACAGCCTGATACCTGTCTTTTTCCCGTATAATATAATTTACATGCTTTATGTTTTCAGCACCGCTGTTTTTTTCACCTACAATGATCTCAACCGGCTTATGCATATAATTTTTAGCAATCTTAGCAACTTCTCTCGGCATTGTGGCAGAAAACAACCAGGTCCTTTTATTTTCAGGCGTTTTATCCAAAATAGCATCAATATCTTCCTGGAATCCCATATTCAGCATTTCATCAGCTTCATCAAGAACTACATAAGCTACTTTAGAAAGTTTTATTACATTTCTATTCATCAGGTCGAGCAGTCTTCCCGGTGTAGCAACAATAATTTGAACGCCTCTCTGGATCGTACGTATCTGATCCTGAATACTCGCACCTCCATATACGGCAACAACCTTTGATCTCTTCGTATATTTACAGTAATTTTTAATATCTTTTGTGATTTGCATGCATAGTTCTCTTGTGGGACAGACGATAAGTCCTTGAACATGTTTTAAATCAAAATCAATCAGCTGGATCATCGGCAAGCCAAAAGCTGCCGTTTTTCCGGTTCCGGTTTGTGCCAGTCCAACAAGATCTCTTTCACCACTAATAATTTCAGGAATAGCCTCAGTTTGAATCGGTGTGGGTTCAACAAAGCCAAGCTCACTGACAGCTTTAAGTAACGCGTCATTTAAATCTAAATTTTCAAAACTCATATAGTAACTTTCTTATCTTAAATTGTGAAATAATTAAAAATCCATATTGTGATTGTCATGAAGCTTAAACTTTTTCCTTAACTCTTTCAATGTTAATTATTAATTTATCCAATAAACACCTAAATCAGCATACATCATAAAAGCTTATATATTTATCCCAAAGTGTAGTTTATGGTTTAAAGCAATGAGATTTATAAACACCCACGTATTCAAAGAGTCATATATTCAAACGTTTATAGATAAACTATTACATATTGATTTTGGCTTTTTAGCTGAAGCCTGACCTTTTAAATTGTAAATTTATTATTTAAGTTCAAGGAAGGTAATTCTGCCATTTAGGGGTTAGACCATGCGAACACATTGAGTAACTCAAGGATTTATCCGCCTCAGGGGGTTTTGCATTTCTTGACTGACACAGGAATTGGATAAAAAAGAAATGTTTTTGCAAAAGCGCCATACAAACAATTACTTAATTTCACAGCTGCTTATGCAATACTGATAGTTATTTCATCATAAACAAGATAAATATGTATAGGTAATTTCTTTAAATTCCTCCATTTTAGATTGCTGAACAATATCTTGGTATTATATTTTAAAGGTTAACAATAATATTATTATTTTATTTTTCTGACATTAACCGCCTGAGCCCCTCGGTTGGTTTCTCGTATCTCATATGAAACACGATCAGTTTTCTGCAAAGTAAAAAAACCATGATCTTTTATACCACTACTGTGCATGAACAGTTCATCATTCTCTTCGGTTTCAATAAAACCATAACCTTTTTTTTCGTTGTACCACTTAACTGTTCCTTCTTTCATATGTTAAGTCCTTTTTTTTACATATTTTATAAGGGATAATAACCTGCCTTTTCTTAGAGGATGTATAACAAGAGTATGGTTGTGTGTCAATTTTTAAAAATATTTAGAGTGTTATGAACACTTATTATAGAAAATTTGCAGAAATATTTTGACACCAACCTAACATATGTATGGCTGTTGAACTTTTTGGCAGAAGTATTGGTCAAAGTATTTTTTTTACCTGAATTTTCCAGGCATCATACTCACTGATTCAATTCTTTTAAACATTGTTTTCCCTATTGATTTGATATTTGTTTTATATCAAACTTGACTCATTTGAAATCTTATGTAAATCATTATGCTCAAAAATATTATGAGTTGAAAAAAATTTACGACAGAACCATTTTTTATAGAACACATTCATTTAATATAAAATCAGGCACATGCTAAAGATTAAAGATGGAATTGTAATAGGAGAGGAGGAATTATCTTTCACCTTTTCCCGTAGCAGCAAACCAGGCGGCCAGAATGTCAACAAAATCAGCAGCAGGGTTACGCTTCTATTTGATGTTGTTAATTCACCAACCCTTTCGGCAGAGCATAAAAAAAAAATTATTACCCGATTGAAAACAAGAATCAACAAATACGGAGTAATGAGGGTTGTTGCACAAATCCATCGTAGCCAGGCAGCTAATCGGGAAGTTGTGATTGATCGTTTTATTGAACTTTTGCAGGAATCTCTTAAACCTGTAAAATCCAGGAAAAAGACCAGGGTTTCGTTTGCTGCAAAAAAGCGACGATTAAACGGGAAAAAGCATCGGGGTAAACTCAAAAAAAAACGTGCAAAACCTGATGTTTGGAACGAATAAGCCCCAAACAATGAAACTGATTGAAAACATTTATATTTGTTCAAATTCATGGAAGAAAAAAAATCTAAAAAAATGAATATACATAAATGGGTAGTTTACCTGGTACGCTGCTCTGATAAATCATTGTATTGTGGGATAACAAATGATCTGAAAAAGAGACTGGAGGCCCATAATTCGGGTAAAGGGGCTAAATACACAAGGTCTCGTAGACCTGTAAAATTAGTTGTCACAAGTTCTGAGATGACTAAGAGTGATGCGCTTAAGCTCGAATACAGAGTGAAACAGGTACCTGCAGACAGAAAATATTATGTATTAATAGAAAAAGAAAATGAGATAGTTATGGATCTTAAGGAGACACTTAATGTTGTATCCAGGGATATCAAGGTACTCGCAAACAAAGTTGATGAACTCGTAAAAAGCATTAACGATGGGTAAGTAGAAATATTAATGAAGGGGGTATGATACAATTCAATCGATAGTCAAATTATTTCTTCCCGATTCTTTGCTCTTATACAAAAGGGTATCTGCTCTTTTTATGAGACTATCAATAGTGTCATTTTCGTTAACTATTGAAGCTCCAACTGAAATTGTGACATAAAGCTTCTCGTTTTCATGAATTATGTATGAATTTTCTATCATTAAACGAAGCCGGTCACCCAATATTTTAAGGTCTTTTACATCAATATTACGTATAATACCAATAAACTCATCACCTCCCCAACGGCCATAACAATCAAAAGGCCTGGCGTTGGTTGTAAAGGTACTCGCAACAAATTTTAGAACATCATCACCCACATCATGACCATAATTGTCATTAACGTTTTTAAAATGGTCAATATCCATAAATAAAATACCAAATTGCACATTAAAACGTTTATATTCTTCGAATATGCTTTGAACTTCTCTCTCAATATAGTTTCTGTTTGCTAATTGAGTAAGATTGTCAAGAAGAGCTAACTTTTCAAGTTCTATTACCCTTAATTCATTGGCTGCCTGATAACTGATATCTGAAAATAATTCAATCCCGCCTATTATATTACCGTCTTTGTCAGTTAATTTGCTGACCCGAATAGAAACAGGTATTCTGTGACCGTTCTTATTGTGTATGTATACCTCAGCTTCACGAGGCTTTCCATCAGCAATGGTTGCGTCAATAGGGCACATTCGGGCACAAAGATTATTACCATCACTATCTACATGAGTCAGTATATTATCAGAACAGGATTTACCAACAACCTCATCAGCAGTAAACCCTGAAATCTGCTCAGCAGCATTATTCCAATATGTTATAACCTTGTCCCGGTCCACACAATATAAACCATCATGAAGGTTTTCAATAATATTTTCATAAGAGTCTTTTTCTAACTTCATAGGTTTTCCTGTCAATTTTTATTGGTGGTTGCTTATTCTGCAGAATATTATTTATTCAATGACATGATTCATTTAATATATCAAGTTTCTTGATTTTTCAATCCAAGATTAGGCAAAGCTTGTTTTTTGGATTTAATAAACTGTGGTATTTCGTGAGATATGGAAAACTAAGAATGTGAACAGAATGATTTTCCTTTTTTTGCATTTTGATATGAAATAGGATATAAAACGAGAATTCAAACTATTCCCCAATAGATGGGGTGCCATCTATTTATAAAGCAGGATATTTTTACCATTTTTTATATATGCTTTATTAACTTTTAAAAATTGAATCGAAACAAATCCTTTATTATATCGTTCCACCGAGTACTTATCACGACAGTGAAATCTTGATTCGGTAATGAATAATATTATCAATATCCAAAGGGAGAATTGTTAAAATCCCAATTAAATTTATAAGTGAATAGTGCAGTTGAGCAGATTGCAGACATCAACAACTCAGGCAATTTAACTCAAAGGTTTTGTTGAAGACATTGAGATAAGACTATTTGTAATTTTATCATAAGGAGAAAATAAAATGGGAAAAAGCAACCTGTTTGAACCGATTTCAATAGGAAACCTTAATTATAAAAATAGAATTGCTATGGCGCCTATGACCCGGGGGCGTGCTGGATTGGAACGTGTACCAAATGATTTAATGGCCGAATATTATTATCAGAGGTCCGGTGCCGGCCTACTGATATCAGAGGCGACCGTGGTTTCAAAGCAAGGGATCGGCTGGAATGATTCACCCGGGATCTACACTGAAGGAATGGTGGAGGGTTGGCGTAAAGTCACGGAAAGAATCAAGCCAACAGGGTCTCATCTTTTCCTTCAGCTTTGGCATTGCGGCAGATCTTCACATAGTGAATTTCATAACGGCGAACTTCCGGTTTCTGCTTCAGCAATTAAGCTCAACGGAGATCATATACACACACCTTTAGGCAACAAGCCTTATGAAACACCAAGAGCATTATCAGTTGATGAAATCAAAGAGACTATTAGTGACTACCGCAAAGCAGCTGTAAATGCTAAAGAAGCCGGTTTCTCAGGGGTAGAAGTTCACGGTGCCAATGGGTATTTGATTAACCAGTTCCTTGATTCGAAAACGAATCACCGGGATGATGAATACGGGGGAAGCCTTGAAAACAGATTCCGTTTTTTTAAAGAAGCGCTGGAAGCTGTTTTGGAGGTCTGGGATAAAGAGCAGGTGGGTGTCCGTATTTCACCAAACGGCGTTTTTAATGATGTGGGCAGCGAAGACTTTAGAGAAACCTATATTTATGTGGTTAAAGAACTAGACAAATTAAACCTTGGCTATCTGCATATTATGGATGGTCTGGCCTTTGGCTTTCACGAAAAAGGTGAACCAATGACCTTGGCAGAATTTAAAACCATTTATAATGGGGTAATTGTTGGTAATTGTGGTTACACCAAAGAAGCTGCTGAAGAAAGAATAGCTGAAGGAAATGCCGATTTGATTGCTTTTGGCCGTCCTTTTATTACTAACCCTGACCTGGCAGAACGATTCATGAATAACCTGCCTCTAAATCCTTATGATGATATGTCATTCTGGTATACTTCAGGTGCCAGGGGTTATACTGATTACGAGACACTTAAATCATGATACTCCTTGTAAGTCTGACCTGGTAAACAAAATGTTTCTCCTGAAAAGTAAAAAAGGCACTATAAGATCAAAGGGGATACGTCGCAGGCAGGCCTATTGCGCTGGATTCTCTATTGTGCAACTGTATAGTTGAAAGGGAAGCTTACAATATGACCTGGAATAATAATCGTTATCTTGAGGAATGTCTTGTAATAGTCGCTTGTTTATTGCTGAATAGCTGTGTTTCGCCCGATGCAAGAAGCCCTTATAAGCAATATGCACAGGTGTCTAACTCATCTGCACCCATATCAACTAATGATAAAGAAGCCTTGAAGAAGGCAATCGTAATTCACTTGGTGCCTAGTAAAAAGATTAAAACATCAATCACCACAGAAGACCCAATAATAGTTACCAATAATGTTTACTCGAACTACAAAGTTTTCGAAATCAAGGGCGACATAAATACCCGTTACAATATTGAGCTGAGAAGCCTCTGTGATTGTTTTGGAATGAACAAGCTGGTGCTTTATCCGATAGCGCGCCTTGTTGATGCGCAAGGAGAGATAATCAACAACAAACCCTCGGATGTTGCGTTGCGTGATCCGGATATGAAATACCCGGTCAATATTCAGATGAACTGGGAAGGCACGTTTAATAAGAACGGCAAGTATTATTTTCTGGTTTCCGCGTACAACGAAAATATTGGCTCAAGTTACATCACTTTTAGCGAATTTGATTTTCTGGCAAGTCAAATACAGAAGCTTCCTTTGGCGGAAGCTTATCTTGATTTAATGAACAGTGTGGGAAACCGAGAAGATGAAATCAAAAACCCATCATTACATCCTTTATGGGCTTTTCCTACAGGAAAGATTGTGGTCACACTGCGCACAGAGAAGCAATAACTTTGCGGGTGTGCAGCACCTTGCTTCTGAGAAGAGAAAGAATGATAACAAAAAATGTTTAAACAATTTAAAATCAACTCAAGGGTTGGAAAATAAAAAAGGGTTTAGAGATGATATTCTCTAAACCCTGTATTTTGTTGGCTCCCCAGCACGGACTTGAACCGCGGACTTAGTGGTTAACAGCCACTCGCTCTGCCAACTGAGCTACTGGGGATCAGTTTTTCCTGATTCAGAATCATTTTTTTTATCCTGAAATCAAGAAGTGAATTTTGTAATAAAAAATGCTTTAAAAGTCAAGACAAAAAAGTCTTTACTATAAAGTAATTTTCAACGCAAGCTCTTCGAGCTGCTCGTTGCTTGCATCGGATGGAGCATCAGTCAAAACACAAGCTGCTCTTTGTGTTTTGGGGAAAGCGATAACATCGCGTATTGAAGACTGACCGCAAAGCAACATTACAAGTCTGTCAAAACCAAATGCAAGTCCTCCATGAGGAGGTGCTCCCGATTCAAGCGCTCTAATAAGGAAACCAAACTTTTTATCATATTCTTCTTTTTCCATGCCAAGGGCTTTCAACACTCTTTCCTGAAGATCCTTCTGATGAATACGGATACTTCCCCCTCCAATTTCAGAACCGTTGAGGACCAGGTCATAGGCACGAGACTTTACCGAAAGCGGATCGGACTCAAGCTTGTCATAATCTTCTTCCAGGGGCGCAGTAAATGGATGGTGCAAAGCCTGGTATCTTTTTTCAGTTTCATCATATTCGAACATGGGGAACTTTGTCACCCACGCAAACCTGAATTCATTTTCATCTATCAGCCCTATCTTTTTCCCAATTTCGTTTCTCAGATGTCCAAGTGCCTCGTTTGTTATCTTTGGCTGATCAGCAACAAAAAACACAAGATCACCTGGTTCCATATTGATACGCTCGGCCATACTTGCTTTTTCTTCATCTGTAAAAAATTTTGCGATTGGAGACTGCCATTCATCTTCTCTTACTTTTATCCATGCGAGACCCTTAGCCTTGTAAATGGAAACAAATTCAGTAAAACCATCGATTTCTTTTCGAGTAAAATCAACGCAGCCTTTTGCATTCAAGGCTTTGACCATGCCGCCTTTCTTAACTACAGATGCAAAAACTTTGAATCCGGTGTTTTCAACAATGTCCGATATATCTTTAAGCTCAAGTCCAAAACGAAGATCAGGCTTATCGAGACCATACCTGCTTATAGCCTCATCATAAGGAATTCGCTCAAATGGAGTTATCAGGTCTTTTCCCAGAACATCTTTGAAAAGATTTGTCACCAGACCTTCGGCAATATCCATTACATCATCTTCACCCACAAATGACATTTCCATATCTATTTGTGTAAATTCAGGCTGCCGATCAGCCCTGAGATCTTCATCCCTGAAACATTTAACTATTTGATAATACTTATCAAAACCTGATATCATAAGGAGTTGTTTAAAAAGCTGGGGAGACTGGGGGAGAGCGAAAAAGCTCCCTTGATTTACCCGGCTTGGTACAAGATAGTCTCTTGCACCTTCAGGTGTGCTCTTTGTGAGCATGGGCGTTTCAATATCAATAAATCCATTGTTGTTCATGTAATTTCTTACGGAAACAGAAGCTTTGTGCCTTAAGAGAATATTCCTCTGGAATGTGGGCCTTCTCAAGTCAAGATGTCGGTACTGCAAACGTATATTTTCCGAAACATCAACATTTTCTTCGATCATGAAAGGGGGTGTTTTAGCCCTATTGAGTATTTTTAGCTCCGATGCCATTACCTCAATCATACCGGTTTTAAGATTCGTGTTTGTCATTCCATCCGGTCTCTTTTCAACACGCCCGCAAATACCTAAAACAAATTCACTCCTGATCTCATGAGCCTTTGCATGTAAATCCCTGTCATTTTCAGGATTAAAAACAACCTGTGTTACACCTTCCCTGTCACGGAGATCAATAAAAATAACTCCCCCATGATCCCTGCGGCGCTGAACCCATCCCATGAGTACAACTTCGGATCCGACAGATTCCGCATCAAGTTCACCGCAGTTGTGAGTTCTTCTCATTTCTCCAAGAATATCATTCAATGGTCAATCCCCTATATTAATTTTTTTATATTATCGATAATATTGTTTATACTTATTTCAGTCTGTTCTTTTGTTTTCATATTTCTTAATATGGCAAATCCACTTTCAAGTTCATTTTCACCAAATATAAGCACGTGCATTGCATCCAGCCTGTCTGCCCGTTTCATCTGACTCTTCAGACTTTTCCCACCAAGGTCCATTTCAGTTCGTATACCTTCAAGATTAAACAGACATTGCCAGTTAAAGGCTTCGGAAACACACCTGTCACCAAGAGCGGCAATATACAGGCTCGGTTTATTTATAAAATCTTCAACGTTAAGACCCGCTATATCAATAAGCCTTTCAAAACCGACTCCGAAACCGATTGCCGGCTGTTCAGGCCCTCCAAGAGCCTTTACAAGACCGTCATACCTTCCACCACCTGCAACAGCATTCTGAGCGCCAAGCATTTCAGTTTGGATCTCAAAGGTGGTACGGGTATAATAATCAAGGCCTCTTACCAGACGCTTGTCAACTTTAAACGGTATATCCATTTTTTCAAGAGAAGATATGAATGTTTCAAAATGATTTCTGCATTCAGTGCATAAAAAATCACTTATCGACGGCGCATCTGAAAGAGCCTCCCTGCATGAAGGAACTTTACAATCAAGAGTTCTCATAGGATTTTTACCGCTACGTCTTGTACAATCTTCACATAGTTTGTCCTTTACAGATTCCAGCACATCTTCAAGTGCTTTGTTAAATTTAGGCCTGCATTCCGGACATCCTAAAGAATTGACATGGGCTTTCACATCAGGAATCGACAGTCTTTCAAAAAGCTTAGTAATCAGGAGTATTACCTGGGCATCCATAAGTGGTGATGTGACACCGAAAACTTCGGCGTTAATCTGGTAGAACTGACGATATCTTCCTTTCTGAGGTCTTTCCCTGCGAAACATGGGGCCTATAGTGTACAACTTTCTTACAGGATCTGTTGCATACATTTTATGTTGAATATAAGATCTGACAACAGATGCCGTAGCTTCCGGCCTGAGTGTGATAAGGTCACCTTTTCTATCGGGAAAGGTATACATTTCCTTTTCCACAATATCGGTTTCCTCACCAATACTCCTTTTAAAAAGCTCCGTCCGCTCAAGAATCGGTGTTCGGATTTCAGTGAAACCAAAATCCTCAAAAAGAGCACGTGTTATTTTTTCCACATGCTGCCATACTTCAACTTCACCTGGAAGTATGTCTTTGAAACCCCTGATAAGCTGTATCATACTATTATAAACTTTCAATTTCGTTAGTTTTATTCAATAACCACAACTCTGTTTTCAAGTCATGCATAAATTTTTTATATTATATAACTGCACAAGTTTAGTCAATATTTATGTTACTTTAGGTAAAAGTAAAATATTTGATTTACTAATAATTTATATAGTTACACATGGTATGGAACAAAAGAAGCCGATTATTATTTTTTGCTTTCTTTCCATTTAAAATAGGGATAAAATGTAAAAAAGTTATATAGCTTCAAAAAACTTACTACTTAGTTAAATTGCTTACGTAAAAAAATAGTATGACCGATGAGTAATTAAGCCGTGGTATTTCATATATAAGCCATGGCGCTTGGCTAAACACGATAATTTATAAATCCAATCAATAATTATTTTTCTTAATAAAATGGAGGATCCATGAAATCTCAAATAACACTTACCTCCCTGTATAAGATGAAAGAAAAGGGTGAGAAAATAGCTGTTCTCACTGCATATGATTACCCGTTTGCAACTATGGCGGATGAATCAGGCATACATATCATACTTGTAGGAGATTCACTTGGAAATGTTGTGCAGGGCCAAAAAACAACCCTGCCGGTAACTATGGATGAAATGATATACCACACCCGCATTGTATCTAGAGCTGTAAAACACGCCATGGTTATCGGTGACATGCCCTTTTTGTCCTATCAGGCAAGCATAAAAGATGCAATTTACAACGCGGGCCGTTTTTTAAAAGAGGCCGGAGCGGGAGCAGTGAAACTCGAAGGTGGAGCTTCGGTAAGTGAACTGATTAAAGCAATCTCTGATGCATCTATACCGGTTCAGGCTCATATCGGCCTTACTCCCCAGTCAGTGCATAAAATGGGCGGATTCAAGGTACAGCGTGATGAAGATCGTCTTATGGAAGATGCTATAAAAGTTGAAGAGGCCGGAGCCTTTTCGGTAGTACTGGAGGGAATACCTGCCGATATTTCAAAAAAAATAACCGACAATCTTAAAATACCTACAATAGGAATAGGTGCAGGTCCTGATTGCGATGGGCAGGTGCTGGTTTTGCATGATCTTCTTGGCCTTAATCTGCGACACCTTCCGAAATTCGTAAAACAATATGCCAGCCTTGGTGAAGATGCCAGAAAAGGTATGAAAAAATATATTGAGGAAGTCCAGAAAGGGGTGTTTCCTTCAAAAGATCATTGTTATTAACTTAGTAAAGGATTCTCTTTAATGAAACCATCTTTTGCAATCGTCGGATGCGGCCGGGTGGGAACAGCCCTTGGCAGACAACTTGTAAAGACAGGCTATAAACTTGTCGGGCTGGCAAGTAAAACCATAACATCCGCAGAAAAGGCTGCCGGTATAATTGGTACCGGTGAAGCTTTTCAAACACCCTGGGAAGCCTCAAAATCTGCCGATGTTGTATTCATTACTACCCCGGATGGTGTAATTAATGAGTGCTGTGAAGAAATATCCAAAAAAAAAGGTTTTAAAAAAGACGCAATAGTACTGCACTGTAGCGGGGCACTCCCATCTACCATACTTTCAGGGGCAAAAAAATGTAATGTTCTAACAGGTTCAATGCATCCCCTGCAAAGCTTTGCAACATCATACAAATCCGGAAATCCTTTTGAGGGGATTGTTATTTCTGTTGAAGGTGATAAGGCCGCAGTAGATATTTCAAAAAAAATAGCAAAAGAGCTTGGTGCTGTATCTATAGAGATTAAAACTGACGGCAAAGCAATGTATCATGCTTCGGCAGTAGCAGCATCAAATTATCTTGTGACATTAATGGATTTTGCTTTTAAGATTCTCCGGGAAGCCGGGATACCGGAAAATGAAGCTTTTAAAGTTTTAAGCCCCCTCGTAGAAGGCACCCTTGCAAACATTGAAAATGTTGGCACTATAAAAGCGTTAACGGGTCCAATCGCAAGAGGTGACATCTCCACTATAAAAACACATCTGGAAAATATCAGCGACAAAAGCCCGGAATTATTGAACCTTTATAAAACGCTAGGTTTTTATACAACAGAAATTGCAAAACAGAAAGGGACAATTAACGAGTCAACAGCCGGGGAATTAAAAAAAATATTTTAGATAATACTATTTCTGCTACTCATTTTACTTTTTCCAAAAGTATCAGGCTTCATAACTTAAAACTCATTTACTATTATGGACAGTCTTGATTTAGTAATTTAAACCTTCAGGAACGTTCATTTTTCAGTCTTAATTTTCGTTTAAAGGAAATTGAATTATAATTTTTCGAGTATATTTCTTACCAGACTCACCTTAACCATCTAATTCTTCTGCCCCTCCAAGTTATTTTTATTAATTTTTCTAACCGGCAGGATAAAAGCTCTCTCTTTTTTTCTCTGACGATGTATTTCTCCGGAATATAGTGAGACCGCATATGCATGAAGTTTTTTATCTGATATCCCTGTCCCTGTCCAATATGATGCATGAACAACAATATTTACAAAAGGATTTGGTTCAACAAGTGCAGGAAATTGCATTTCTGTATCAATTAAACTTTTCCATTGTTTTACAGTAGGAAGCTCCCAGTCTGTGTAACTTCCGTGCTTGAAATCCCTGCAGCTCCTAACAGCATCATTCCAGGTAACCGATGAAAAAAAGTCCAGTCTCCACCCGTTTTTTATCCACATAAGTTTTGTTGCATTATCTGTTATAGTCCCGTCTTTATTGTCTATGAATCGCTTTTTAGTATTATTTGCATATTGATTTTTTTGGCCTTTCTCTACTGCACGTTTTTTATTTATCTTAGAATTAAACACAACAGGATCATGAAACTCATATATACCACAATAACTTACCGCTCCTTCTATTTTCAATTTATTCCATACTTTCATAGCCTTTTTCCGGTCATCGTATCTACCAAGATATACACGGTAAAACATTCCTTTACCTTGTACATCAGTCTTTTTCCAAAAAACTGTCTTCTCTTTTGTTTTCAAGGAGTTTGTATATTTGTTTGCATTTTGTAGAAGTTTAAATGATGCAAGATGGATACTATAGTGCGTTTCATTTAATCTTTTAGCAAAGCAGTTTGTTAGAAAAAAAACAGCTGGGAAAAAAATAATTACTATTTTTAAAATATTTTTCATGATATAATATTTTACAACATATAAAACACAGATTAATCAAGCATAAATTAATTTTTTCCATTGACACAACTGATACTATTAAATATTATCAGTTTTTAAATAGTGTTTTTCATATAATGGCGAAAGCGCTGGATTTAATAATTATCAGGGATATATCATATTAAGGGGAAGCATGCCTAGAGAAACAGCTACAGTCGCAATCCTCTTTGCTGACATAGCAAAAAGTACTCAGATATATGAATCGCTGGGCAATAAAATCGCTCAAAATCTCATAGCGGTATGCCTGAGTCATCTCTCGAATGTTACTCTGAAACACAAAGGAACAATTATTAAAACCATTGGTGATGAGCTGATGTGTACGTTTCCCACTCCTTATGATGCAGTTGAAGCTGCAAAGGAAATGCATCAGACCCTTGAAGAAATAGTAATTCCTGAAAAACCGGGTTATCCTCCACCAAATATCTATGTAGGCATTCAATACGGCAGAGTTGTCATGGAAAAAGGTGATGTTTTCGGTGATGCTGTAAACGTTGCCGCCCGAATGGTCTCATATGCAAAACAACGTCAGATCATAACAACTGATGAAACCATAAAAGCCTTGCCTCCCGGCCACGATACAATGGTGCAATGCATCGATTCAACTAATATCAAAGGCAAATCAGGAAAAATCGATATTTATGAGATAATATGGGAACAGCATGACGTTACTGTTATGTTTGATAGCCCTGATGATGATTCCATTAATCCTCTGAACATACAAACTCACCTTGAATTAGAATATCAGGGAAAAAATATTGTCGTAGACCAGAATAATCCCGCTGTCACACTTGGGCGACAGAACCACAATGATATTGTAGTTCAGGACAATCCGGTTTCCAGAACACATGCGCGAATCGAATACCGAAGAGGTAAATTTTCACTGATTGACCAGAGTTCAAACGGTTCCCACATCCTTATCCAGGGTAAAAAAAGCGTTACACTCAAACGTGACGAATACTCTCTTATCGGATACGGCGTCATTGGTCTTGGCCGCAAAGTAGACTCTGATTCTCCATTCGCAATAAGCTATAAAATCAAATTATAACTGAAATTAGATTTCTTTATATAAACTCATTATCCCTAACAATATTTCAGGATACTTAATTCCCGAATCTTACTTCTTTCACTCATTTAGATCTATGAGCCACAAGTAATTATTATATATGACTAAGTAGAATCATCTACAAAGCATGGTTTTCGGCCATGTATATATAGTTATATGACAACTATAAAGATTAAAAAATTTCCAACAAAATATTACTATGATAATATCAAACGGAAGACAATAAGGACGGGGGTAGAAAAAAACCGGATTTTAAACTCTGGAAATTACAACACTCACATTGTCATTTCCACCGGCATTATTTGCAGCATCAATGAGCTTTTGTGTTAGATTATTTACATCAGTTTCTTCGTTCATGATATTGATAATTTCGTCTTCAACAATCATATCATTAAGGCCATCACTGCACATGAAATATAAATCACCTTTCTTATATTCTTCCCATGCAATGTCAGGTACTGCTCCCTTGCTTGGACCAATAGCTCTTGTAATAACATTTTTCCCGGGCTTTTCACCTTTTTTCCCTTTAACTTCCCATTCGGAAAATGCGGAATGGTCAGAGGTCAGGCGCTGGAGCTTAGAATCTCTCCAACGATACAGCCTGCTGTCACCAACATGGAACCACAATATATATATACCAACAAAAACAACTCCGACTAAGGTGGTGCCCATATAACGCTCTAAATTTGCTTCCTTGTTACGCTTCTGGAGTTCTGCATTTGCTTTGGATACAGCATCGTCAACCATAGAATAAAGACAATTAATTTCTGTAGGGATCCCTTCCACCTGCGTAGTATCCATAACCTTTTCGGACAATATATCCGGCTGGATATGCTGGGAAATAACTTCCAGAGCAGTTGAGCTTGCCTCTGATCCACGTTCATGCCCACCCATGCCATCTGCGAGTAGCAAACAAAATCCGTCCTCATGCAGACTTATAGAATCCTCATTTTCAGATCGTACACGTCCGGGATCAGATATACCGCAGGCAGCAATACTTGAGGTCTCGACTTTAATAGTTTTTTTTTCTCTATCCATGTGTTTTGTCTGCAAAGAAAGTCAATAACGATAATTTTTTTATATAATATAAATAACAGCACATTGTCAATAACTACGTGTTATTATTTTTATCAGTGTTTTTACATATAGATAACCTAATTGATATAAAGAATGCCACTTGACAGTTTAATAATAACATCATATATAAATTATGTTTTTCACAAGGAATATCGGATATAAAAACAGATTTTTAAAACTAATTCTTCTGGAAAAAAAATATGCGTACTTCCGGAATAATAAAAGTCATATTATTTCTATTTTTCATAATTATCTGTGCTGGACTTGCCGGGGTAAATCTCCATGCATTACCCGGTAATAAAGTTTCAGGTGAAAATCACGCATTGATTATCGGGATAAACAACTATGAAAACTGGTCAAAGCTAAAGAGTCCAGTCAAAGATGCAGAAGAAATTTCAAAAATACTTACCGGAAAATATAATTTCAAAAAATCTAATGTTGTCCTTCTTACTGACAATTCACATAAAAAACCTACTGAAAACAACATATTTGATAGTATAGAATCATTCTATAAAAAACTGACTCCGAACGACAATCTCCTTTTATTTTACTCTGGCCATAGCGCTGAAGATGACAAGGGTGATACATACTGGATTCCAATAGATGCAAAAAAAGACAGTAAAAGGACCTGGCTGAAGCACTCTGATCTGAGCGAAGATTTTTTCGCAGCAGAAAATTTCATGGCAAAAAACCTTTGCATTATTACAGATTCTCTTTTTTCCACATCAATAATCAAGAAGAAATCTATTACTCTATCACCTTTTGATCTTCGCTACGAAGAAAAAATCAGTGAAAAGTCAACGCGCAGGTCAAGGGAAGTAATTTCTTTTGGCGACCAGCACTGGGAGGGGGACGATAAATCAGGGGGCATAGGTCTTTTCACCCAATACATAAGCAATGCATTAAATGACAACTCACTTGATATTATAGATTTTGAAAACCTGATTTTTGATGAAGAAATTATTTTTCCTATACGAAGAATTGCCGGAACAAAAATGATAAGGGGCAGGTTAAGAAATAGTAAGGACAAAGGAGGTCAATTTGTCATTGCCAGAGTCGCACCAGCATCGATTGTTGATGTATTAAACCTTGCTGTCACCCCGAAGAAAGGTTACCAGGGCGACAAATTTACTTTTGAAATAAAAACCAGTGGTCCGGCAAGTGAAGTATTTATTGAGATCGGTGGCAGAAAACACGTCATGAAGGGTTCGGGTACAGACTGGAAATATGTTGCCATAATTGACAACCTTGGAAATATACCGTTTTCCGGAATTGCAACAAACAGGAATAATGCTGAAGGAGAAAGTCTTAAGAACAGTTTAAGGACCATAAAAAAACTATCTGAATCTGTAAATGTAGCCAGTGCTGTTGTTAATCCGAAAAGCGGGTTAGGTGGTGACAAATATCGTTTTTCTGCAGTTACAAACAGTCCGGCAAAAAGTGTAAATCTGCTTATAGGAGTAAATGAATATAAAATGAGCGGTTCAGGGACGAAATGGTCTTTGGACAGAACAATTGAGGAAACCGGCTCTGTAGAATTTTCAATGATTGCATTAAATGCAGACGGTATAACCGGAGAACCCGGAACAGGAGTTCTAAAATTAAAGGCCGGCCCTGTAAATGTTGTAAATATTAAAACCACTCCGAAAACTGCATATGCAGGAGAACGTTTCACAATAACAGCCACAACCGACCGCTATGCCAGATCCGCTTCTCTTAAAATAGACGGCAAATCATATAAAATGAAAGGTTCCGGTAAAATCTGGAGCATAAAAACCCAAATACCTGATATTGGCAAAAAAGAATTTTCAGTCTTTCCGAAAAATATGGCAGGTATTACCGGTCTTGCAATGAGCAGTTCCATACTTACAAAGAAAAGTCCGCTGCCTGTTCCTAATGTTGCAAGAGCAGATGTAAGTATTGTAAGCCCTGGTAAAGGACATGTCGGAGACAAGTTCATTTTTAAAGTAGAAACCAGCGTCCCTTCAAACAAGGTATTTGTTGACATTGAAGATGAAAGTTTTGCCATGAAAGGTTCGGGAACAAGCTGGACCTATATTGCCAGTATAGACAAAGTTGGTCTCAATCAATACACGATATCAGCGAAAAACAAGGATGGTGTTCAGGGAGAGGCCATAGATGGAAGCATAACAACAACAAAAAGACCTTCAAGACCTGTTAATGTCCTGCTGGCAGAAGTAAGCCCGAAAAAAGGTCCGAAAGGAAAAAGTTTTACTTTTACAGCCAATACTGACTTTCCCGCAAAAAACGTATCACTTATCATAGATAAAAACCACTATCCAATGAAAGGTTCGGGAAAAATTTGGACAATTGCAAAAAAACTTAACAAATCAGGTAAAATTAATTTTTCAATTGTTGCAAGCAATAAAGATAATGTAAAAGGAGGAATTCAAAAAGCCTCTGTTAAAGTATATAGTAAAAGATATAAATATAATAAAGACGGAACAGTTACTGACCAGACAACTGGTGAAAAACGAGATCGATTTCTTGATAATGGTGATGGAACAATATCAGATCTTGCAACCAGCAGAATGTGGTTAAAAGAGCCTAAACCCGGCCCTGTAACATGGGAAGACAGTGTTGAATATTGCAAAAGTCTTTCAATTAAAGGCTATTCCGGATGGAGACTTCCTACTATCAAGGAGTTAAAAACTCTTGTCGACAAGAAACGGCAGAATCCCGCCCTGCCGGCCGGACATCCCTTTTCAAATGTTCAATCCCTTATTTACTGGTCAAAAACAAAAAAACTCGGCCCACAGTATTCTGCTGTAATAAGTATGTGGACAGGAAAGACCGGACACCAGAAAAAAAAGGAAACGGCAATTGCCTGGCCCATCAGGTATGTTGATCTAACAGAATAACAGGATTTAATATGGATTGTACTATAGCTAGCGCATCAGACAAAGGATTACGAAAAGAAGAAAATCAGGACTATCTTTCATATTATGATGGACCTACTCATAAAAACGGGCTTCTCCTTGTCCTTGCTGACGGAATCGGGGGCCGATCTGGAGGCGGAACAGCTTCAAAAATTGCTGTAGAAACTTTAATGGAATATTTCTACAGCAAGAAAAATATCAACATCCCGGTAGTTATAAAAAAAGGATTCAAGGAAGCAAACAGGGTTGTTGTTGAAAAAGGCGACCAGGATATTAGCTTGAATGGAATGGGATGCACAATGAACGCGGTAGTGCTTAGAGATGACAAAATGTATCATAATAATGTCGGTGACAGCCGCGGATATATCATATCCGGCGATGAAATAAGCCAGTTCTCGACAGACCATTCTTTTGTTTCCGACCTTGTAAAGGCAGGAGCAATTACCGAAGAAGATGCACTTACACATCCGGAAAGACATGTCCTTACTAAAGCCATAGGTATAGACCCTAAATTACCGATAGAGACAAATAAAGAATATCTTCAAATAGAAAACAGTCAATATATTTTACTATGCTGCGACGGTCTTTATGGAGTTGTCCCTGATGAGGAAATACTTGATACGGTAAATACATTAAAATCACCTGATGACATTTGTAAAAAACTTATTGAAAAAGCAAACGAAAACGGAGGGCCTGATAATATCTCGCTAATCGTCGTTAGAATAAATAATATAGGACTTGTTTCCAACTTAAAAAATAAATTTAAAGCTCTTATGAGGTAATATTTAATGATAGGCGAACAATTAGGTGATTATCTAATCACCAAGTCACTTGGAAAAGGCGGTTTCGGAAGTGTCTGGGAAGCAAAATCAGAAACTGATGAAACGGTTGCCTTGAAGATTCTTAACCCCCAGGTACTTGAAAATGAAAAAGTTGTCAGGAAATTCTTTCATGAAGCTATGATTCTTGCAAAACTTGATCATCCGCATATATGTAAGCTTCTTGAGTTCTTTCCGGACGGCGGTAATTATGCAATTGTAATGGAATATGTCCCCGGCATAGAATTAAAAGACCTTTTAAAGCAAAAAGGCAAACTGCCGATTCCACAAGCATTTGGTCTTGCAAAACAGACGCTTAAAGCATTCCAATATGCTCATGAAAACGGAATACTCCACAGGGATATAAAACCCGCCAATATTATGATCTCAAACGAAGGCATGACTAAAATCATGGACTTCGGTATTGCAAAAATGTCATCAACCGCTTCCCACGACACTGCAGCGAGCATGCTTTCAGTCCACTACGTACCTCCCGAGAGATTTGACAAAAGCAGTGAGATTGACACAAGATCGGATATTTATTCTCTTGCCCTTGTGTTCTATGAAATGTTTACAGGACGTAGACCTTTTACAGCAACTGAAACATCCCAGATAATGTTCAGTCATCTCAACGAAATACCCGAGTCTCCTATTAATTTAGCACCTGAAATTCCTCCCCAGATAAGCGATGCCATATCAAAAGCTCTTGAAAAGTCCCCGGATGACCGCTTTAACGATTTTCAGGAATTCAGCGATGCAATGGGTACTTTAGATGATGAAGACTTTGATGACGAAACATGTATAATGGATGATGATCTGACGCAAATCTTTGAAGAAGCCAAGCTCGCCGAAGATCTCCCGGAAACAGTCATAACAGAAGATGAACTCGAAGAGGAAATTGAAGGCAAAAAAAAGGGAAAATTCCTGCTCATTGCCTCGATTCTTATATCGCTTACTATTGCAGGTGTAGTAGGGGGGTATTTTACCTTATATAAATCCTCTTCAGGTATATCGGATCAGGAGCCGACTACAATTGTTGAAAAAGCCCAAACAAATTCCAAGGGGTTTGAGGATGTTATACATCCAGGTGATGGAAGCACCATGATCTTGATCCCTGCCAGTGAGTTTATGATGGGCTCTGAAGATTATGAAGCCGAAAAACCAGTTCAGAAAATAATGTTAAGCAATTATTATATTGATAAATACCTGGTTACCAATGCCCAGTTTTCAAAATTTGTAGAACAGACCGGCTATGTTACCGATGCTGAAAAAGAAGAATCCGGTATGGTAAGAATTGGTCGCCGCTGGAAAAAACTTCCCGAAGCTAATTGGAAAACACCTGATGGACTGGCTTCGATTGATGATAAAGACAATTATCCTGTTTCCCAGATTTCATATAATGACGCGTTAAGTTACTGCAAATGGGCTAGAAAAGATCTGCCTACTGAAGCTCAATGGGAAAAAGTTGCCAGAGGCCCGGAAGGCAACCTGTACCCATGGGGAAATACTGATCCAAACGAGACTACGGCAAATTTTGATAATGTAATAGAATCTGTTTCAGCTGTTGATTCTTATGAAAAAGGCCAGAGCTTCTATGGCGCTTTTGATATGGCAGGAAATGTTTATCAGTGGTGCAAAGACTGGTATGAAACTGGAGAAAGAACAACTAAAGATCCAACAGGCCCTGAAACAGGGACTGAACATGTTGTAAAGGGTGGCTCTTTCTCAGAAGGCATGGAAAGCATACGTTCATCTAACCGCGACAGATATGAGCCCAATTACAGTATGTTTATCTTCGGTTTCAGATGTGCATGTGAATATTAATATATCGTCAAATTACAAAGACATTTATAAAAAAGGGGATGCATAAAATGCATCCCCTTTTATTTTTTTATTATTTCGACTTTAAAATATTATTTTTTATTAAGAGCTTTCAGGACAATATCTGTAATATCTACACTTGGATCAAGGTATCCTATTGTATTAGGGTCTTTAAGAATAATAGTAAATTTGTTATCCTTTGCAGCACGTTTTAAAACATTGTCCGCTTTCTTCAGAATTATGGATACAAGTTCCCTGTCTTCTCTTGTTATATCTTCTTTTGCATCGGCAACAAGCCTCTGGTATTCTTTATATTTTCTTTTTAAGGCCTCAACCTTAACATTTTTTTCTTCAGGCTTCATCTTTGGCCCATTCTTATTAATGAAGTCTTTTAACTGATTGATTTCTTTTATTTTGATTGCAACGACAGTTTCTTTTTCCTTACGAATTTTTAAAATATCTTTCCTGGCTTCCTTGCCGAGATTTGATTCATTAACAAGCCTTTGAAGATTTATATATCCTACCTTGGCCTTGTCAGCTGCATAAGCGACATAAGATGTTAGACATAAAGCGGTTCCCAAAACGATACAGCACACAATTAAAATTATGCTTTTACCTTTCATTTTACTATACTCCTTTCATATCAAAAAGCCATGACAATAGAAAAGCCGGCAAGGTAAAGCCCATAGGGCTGAAATTATTGAAAAGAGCTAAAGTAAACAAATAATAACTTTATAGCTCTGAACAAATTTGAAGAAGTATAGCATAAAAAAAAATATCTGCCAAATCAATATTATGCAAAAAATATATTTCTATTTACATGCAAACATATAAAACCTAAGAAAATGAAGGGGAAAATCAATCATTTGGAAAGATAGCAATAGTATGAATCAAACTATTATATTGGATGCAAAGACTATTCTATTTATAATATTTATGAAAATAATTTTGATGAACTGAATATACTTTTTTAATATTCATAAATCTCATATTCAGTTTCTCTACCTATAAGTACATCTATCTTTTTCTGAATTTCAGCTCTTTCATCACTGTGAAACCAGTCCCTGAATTCATCAATTGATTTCCATGTACTGATCACAAGGCTTTCTCCCTGGATATCTACACGTGACAAAGTCATACCCGAAACATATCCTGATCTTTGAATGCAACGGTTTCTCATTTGACTTAACAATGGAGTAAGCTCTTTTGCCTTCCTTTCTTCAGGTAATTTCCTTTTAATAAAAACCTTAATAGCCATTCTCCCCCCCTTCAATTTTTTGTATTTAAAACCAATACTCAAATTTTAATATACGTTTATAAAACTATAATGAAAGGTATAAATGTAACTATAAATCAGGCAAAAAATCAGGGATACAGACAGGAATAGAATCTATTGAAAAGTAAACGCTTATTTACAATTATAAAAAACAAGGTGGATAAAGTCAAATGAAAAGATCTTATAAAATTGAAGTTATTTCAATAAACGATAAGAGCTCAAGGTAATATACAAAGGAACTAAAAAGCATTGCTACAGTTAGTCTGTGAGCATTTTGAGCCGATTTGTATTGCTCGCCGCTGTATTTTTACTTAGCCATCGGTTATACTTTTTACAAGTTCATCAATATTTGAATTTCTTTAAAAGCGCTTCTAACAACAAGCCGTTAAGAATTGAGAAAACAATTATGTATATTGAAAGCACAACCGTATACTTGACACCGAAATAATAAATCAGCGGTGGTAGAAACGGAATCTTAACATTCCTGTTATATAATACTACTGCAAGAAATGAATTTCTCATCCCCCTTTTTTTCAATTGTCCCAGAAGTGGATATATCACATAAGGAGGACCTAATAATAAAATCCCGGAAATAACAGCATATATCCAACCCATAATACCGGATTTACTCCCCAGATATCTGTCTGTCCTTTCCCTTGTAAAAAACATATTGATCGCTATCATTGCCACAAAAACGATACCAAGTATCGGAATAATCCTTCCAAACATCTTAAGAAAGCTAATAACTGCAGCTTCTGCTGTATGAAAATTAAATACTGCTACTGCAAGGTAAATAACAAGTATGGACAAAAGGAATTTCTTTCCACCACTAAAAGAGTTTATATTTGGTCTGTCTTTTTCTTTCACTATAGAACCTTCAAAGTATATATTGTTAAAATCGCAATAATTATGGCAAAGAAAAAATTAATAGTGTTTCGAATTATTGCAAAACGCTTTCCAAAAAAAGTGGCTTCAAGGGGAAGCATTGCAAGTCCTACAGTAGTCCATGCCATAATAAACGCTGTAACAGCAAGCAGGCTTACACCGTCTTCCAGAAGTTCACCACCGACTATATAGCTCGTCACCGGAATTCCGAATGAAATACTCCCTGCAATTGTTCCGATGAGAGGATCAAGAACAGGGTTTCCTGAAAAAATATCAGTATAGTAATCCCGAAAGCAGGCATTTAAAAGGTTTATAAACAGTAGCAGACCGATCATCACAGGCATAAAAGACTTAAAAACCTGAAAGGTACTAACAACAGACTGTTTTACAGACATACACTTCCTTTATTAAAAGATATCCGGGCAGAACGGTTTATATTCCGTCCTGAAGATTGAATCATACTTACCATGGGATGCGTTCTTACTCATATCCATTCGCCCCATGCGAAAGGCTTCGGTAGCACTTATCTGTCCGAAAGATAAGAGGCTTAATGTGTTGACAGACATTGAAGCCTCTGCACTTTCGCCGGTCAAACTGACAGAGGTTTCTTCACCTGAAGTTTCCAGTTTCCACCTGCCATTATTCCAGGGACAGAAATCATCATGAATATCAAATACCAATTTCCCTGCAGTGTTGTATCGCCTCATGGAAAGAGCCTGTTTAACATCCACAATACGGCCCAGAATGCCATCTCTGGTTGCAATATTTAACATACGGGGTTCAAGAATCATATGAGGCAATGGATCATCAACAGGGGCCTGTTTCCATACGATATTTTCAATCACATCCATATTTGCGAAAAAACTCCATATGGCCCTGTACGCCGAAGGTGTCAACCATGCAATATCACGAATAGTAAGGTTTTGTTTTGGTATTGGCCCGCGCAGCGGAACTGAAAATATGAAATATCCAAGAGGCTTGCCGTTCTCTTCATATATTATTCTGCTTACCTGGTTTTTCTTAGGGATACTCGAGAGTATACCAAAATCCCAAGCAGCTTTGCTACGGTGAAGATATCCCGTCCTTTCAGCCCTGAATTCACGATAAATAGAAACGAGCGCCTCAAATTCATCATCACCCAGCTCACGGAATGTTCCGCGAGGCTTAACGTCATCAATAAAATCAAGATACCGTGGTTCAACCTTGTATGAATTCTGGAATGACACAACACCGTATCCGTACCGCTGATAGATTGCAGCCATTGAAGCTACAAGGATTGCAATTGGCTGTTCACCACGTTCATAAAGTTCTTCAAAATGTTTAGAGGTAATGCTTCTAAGATATCCCCTGCGACGATAAACAGGCAGAGTGCCAACATGGGTAACACCGGCAACAGGAACTTTTTCACCATTAAAACGCATATTTAAAGGCCATGCGGCATACGAGGATATCAGCCTTTCATTTTCAAATCCGCACAATGTCCATTCTGGCTGAATCCCTTTCAATACGTCAGGTGATAAAGTTAACGAAGTAGCGGCTACACTCCTGAATTCATCTATTTCCTCAGGCCTTACATTCCTTATTTCAAAGTTCATGCCTACTCCTTTTTAATATGTTTTTTTGCCTGGAATTCAGCATTAATTAGC
>JABHLN010000026.1 GCA_018693105.1 Desulfobacterales bacterium
GTTTAGCTCTCCATAGATTCTATAAAAATTTTGATATCAGAATTCCTGTCTTTATAGCATGGTTAACAACCTTCCTGTTTATAAATTGTTCATGGGTATTCTTCAGAGCCAATTCATTAAATGATGCAATGAAAGTTCTGAAAGGCATGGCAGGTCTAACCGGAATAGTACTTAAAAGCGAATATTCCACTTCCTTGTCATTTCTTTCTGAATACGGTATTGAATTTGGGAATTGGGCTTCATATAATGCAAAAAGCGGTTATTTTATTACTATTCTTTTTATTGGGTTGATTTCAGTTTTCGCAAAAAACTCAATTGACATGAAGACCGGATTTAAGCCTTCATTGAAATATATTTTCATTGCCGTAACATCCATAGTAATCTCAGTACTTCAATTTTCAAAAACCAGTGATTTTATATATTTCAACTTTTAATAATGGTTTTTGTTACAAAGGTATCAATGAATCCATATAAAAAATGGTCTTTCCTTTTTTTCAGTATCCTTGCTGTTGTTTTTAGTTTAATAGCATCATCTGTTTATATCATCGATCCACTGCAAATGTTCAGAAAGATGAAATATGAGCCATTTTATGATTTTAACGAACGGCATATAACACCCGGTATTATAAAACAATATGACTTTAATGCCGTTTTGCTTGGCACATCAATGATGCAAAATTCTAAACCGAGTCAAGTTGATAAATTATATAATGTAAAAGCAGTTAAACTGAGTTTCCCTGCAGCTACAATACTTGAGCAGGAATTTGTCTTCAAGCATGCAGCAGAAAAGCAACCGCTAAAACTTGTTATTTTTAGTATAGATTCTATATCTTTCAGCAATGACAAAGAATCTTTAGGAGATGAATTTCCTCACCACCTTTATAATTTAAACCATACAAATATATATAAATATTTTTTTGATTTTTATCTTTTGAAAAAAATGAGAAAAATAAACTTCTTAAGTATATATAATGGCAGGAAGTATGAATATAATTTTGATAAAGTTGGATACTGGGGCGATTCAAAAGTATACTCAAAAATTTCATTATTTGATAGTTACCATAGTCCTGTTTTCAAAAACCTTGAATTTAAGCCGGATTTAATTAAAAACGTTTCTAAAAATCTTGAATATATTTTTGAGCCTATGATCAAAAAGAACCCGAACACGGAATTTCTTGTATTTTTTCCGCCATACTCAATATTATACTGGGCCCGATATTCAAAGAGCGGCCATTTAAAAGATCAACTAACTTTTAAAGCCAACATATATAATTCATTAAAAAAATATAAAAATGTCAAACTTTTTGATTTTCAAATAGAAAAATCAATAACACATAATTTTAACAATTATTGTGATATCATGCATTATTCACCAAAAATAAACGAGTATATTATTGAAAATTTGAAAAACGAAAAATATTTAATCAACGAAGGTAATATTCAAAATCTTTTAAATGCTCTTAAGGACCAGGCCGTATCTTTCGAAAAACAACACCTGCCTTCAATTATAAGAAAGGAATATGAAGATGCCTGAATGAATTGGTTTTATTCGTCTAATTGTTATAGCTGGTTTGATTAGTTAACCAATCAAACCGATAAAAACTAATGGAACCAATGTAACCGGTTCTTAACCGTTAAACCTACCTTTTATAAACTTTATCTTCTACAACATCAGCTATAAATTTATTTCCCCTTTCACCCCAGTGAGGATTACAATCAAGTGTATAATCCCGAAACTCCAAACCATTTTCCTCCGAATGCTTTAGAAAATCATCAAGCAAATCCACATAATGCAAATTAGTATACATAGCGGAAAATGATTTTAGCTCTTTAACAAGTTTAAAGTTATATCCGTTTCTTTTTGCCGCATTAAAATCCTGCTCAACAGGTATTGTAAACAGGTAAACCTGACGTGTTCCTGCAATATTAAGAATTTGCCTGTATGTATAAAGTAAAAGTTCAAGGTCATTTTTATTGAAACTATCATAAATTGAAGAATTATTATCTGAAATATTTTTGTATTTATTTCCGTATCTTATCTTAAACTCACGAACAGACCAGCGAAGGAAGTTGGCAATATAAACATTATTGTCAATAATATTCTTTATTGTTTCCGATTTACCTCTAAAAGCATTTCTTCTTTTATCAAAATCAACCGTATAATATACCTTGTACTCACCATCAATCTTATTCAAATATGGTCTGTAACGTTCTTTTGGAAAATTCGCAGGATTATTATCTGAAAAGTCACTTCGGGGAAGCATGAAAATGAATATGTCGCTATGGTCATATTTTGAAGCAAGATTTTCATAAAGAAGCCATTCCTGAATTGAACCAAAACCTCCTCCGGCTCCAAAGTTAAGGTGTTCAATTCCTGTCTTTTTTTCAAGAACATCAGTCATTCTTTTTTCAGTTTCAATACCGAACCCTTCAATAAATGAGTCCCCGAGAACAACGACCCGTTTTACAGCACTCGAATGCCGTTCTCGTTCAATGTCCCTTGCCCCATAGGAGTTTGTACTATAGGTAACATCAAAGCACGGCTCATTATGTCTGAGTACAGCATTGTTGTATCGCCACGCACCTACAACAGGATCCACATCGTCCCAGTAGACCGGATGAAAACTTGCGGGGTGATGCTGATAAGGGAAAATATCTGCAGCGGCAAGATAACGAAGTACAAATTCCAGAATAACTAAGAAAGATATGAGTAAAACAGAATATATCTTTTTTTTATTTGTGTTCAATAGACCATTCTCTCATTGTTGTAGAATTTAGAGCCAGTGTATTTATTAACGCCATGCCCAAAGCATATTATCCATGCATTTAGTGTTGAATTCACACGATTTTAGATATTCTTCCAAAGACTTAATATTATGTTGTTCTTCTTTTCCCTCATGGACCTCAACAACCATCTGGGTAACCAGATTAAGATATTCAGATGAGCAGTTATACAAAAGATCATATTCCGCACCTTCACAATCAATTTTTAACAGATCACAATGCTCAATATCATTATTTCTGAATATTTCAGGTAAAGTGACACATTGCACCTTAATTTTATCACCCTGATTTTCCCCATTGGTTATACTTGCTGAAGTAGTAAAGCTGTCGCTGGAATCAAAATGCAATTCAATTTCACCTGACGAGCCAGATACTGCCTGCTGGTAACATATAATTCTGCTTTCCTTATTTATATCCTGATTCCGTTTAAGCTGGATAAAATTTACAGGTATGGGCTCATAGGAAAAGATCCTGGCACCAGGAAATTTTGATGCTGCAAATAATGAAAATAAACCAATATTTGCTCCGATATCAATAATAACCGGTTGGTCCGGAACCTCAACTGTAATTCCTTTTGAATAACATCTTTCCATAAATATCTCTTTAAATTCATGGCGAAGTCTTATTGGTACTTCTATTATAATATTATTGCGGGCCTTGAATATCAGGGGATCACTAAAAGAAAAACCCATTTTAACAGCAAAATGCAGCCACCAGTTTGAAATATTTCTAACAAGAGATATATATCTCATCATATTTTATTTTTCCCATTAACATTGTATTTTTAAATTTATGCACACCCATTAACGTCAAAGAGTGATATAATTATCAGGTATTGAATCTATACGTCAATTGTAAAGGTCTTCACATGTTATAAGCACCGAATACAAGAAATTTCAATATACATACTTTTTTCTTATGAAAGTATCTATCCAAATAAAACAACTATCAAGGATGTTATTTATATACTTTCAGCAAATTCAATAAAACCACTTAAATCATGGCTACATAATAAGGGAACACTTTGTCTTATCTTCTCAAAAGGCCAGTCCCACCACTTAATTTTTAAAAGCTTTTCTATTGTATCATCATCAAATCTTTTCTTTATCACTGTGGCAGGATTTCCCACAACGATACCATAAGAGGGTACATTTTCGCTGACAACAGCTTTAGCACCTATTACTGCACCATCACCTATAGTAACACCGGAGAGAATCATTGCTCCCTGTCCAATCCATACATCACTGCCTATAACAACATCCCCTTTTGTACCGGGATGCCCTTTTATTTTTAAATGTTCTGGCCATCTTACCATGCTGGGAAAAGGAAAGGTTGTTACCCAGTCAATTCTATGGTTCCCTCCAAGGAATATCTGAACTTCACCCGCTATTGAGCAGAATTTCCCGATTTTCAGTTTTGTTATATTATCAAAATGAAAAACCTCGGGTTTACCGTAAGTAAAATCACCAATTTCAAAGATATCACCTAAAAGGATATCTTTAGTGTATCGGGTTTTCTTTTTTGGCCATAATCTCATATTTAGCCCTTAATTGGTATTGACCCATGGGTCTGTTTTACTTGAAAGAATCGCAACATGCTTTTTTTATCAAAAGGCTGCTCTTTTATTACGCTATATTATATTCAAGTTTCATTATCACGCTGAAACAGAAATAATAAATACGCATTACGCGAGCATTCTGATCCCATTGATTTTTTTTATGCCTTATCAAATATCCTCAGCATTTCACGATGGTTCCATTCTGTTGTATATTTCCCACCAGTATTTTGAGCATTGACAGACATCTTTTCTCTTTTTTCATAATTTAACAACAACTTCATTTTTTCTGCAAGTTCTTCGGCTTTCGGAGGATGAGATATTACAAATCCATCCTTTCCATCATTTATAATGCCTGATGCCCCATTATAAATAGTTGTAATTGACGGGAGGCCGCTTGCCATAGCCTCTATGACGACAAGAGAGCAGGCATCATAATATGTAGGAAGAACAAGTACGTCACTATTCGCATAATATTCCTCTATAGAGCGACTTCTTCCTGCAAAAATAATATTACTCTCCACTCCAAGCATTCTAACTTTTTTCAACAGTGACGGGTACGGTTCCCCGCCAAGAATAACAACTTTGAAACACTTACCATGTGAATCTTTTAACAATGACGAAGCCTCAACAAGGGGTTCTATTCCCTTTTTCTTGAGGTCATATGATACAAAAAGAAAAACAACATCATCATCCTGAATACCCATCTTTTCACGAAGAGGGCCGCGCAAACGGCCACGAAAACCGGTATTGTACTTTGAGGTATCAACCCCGTTATAAATTATCTCAATACGGTCGCGGCTTAACCCGAAATGCTTTTCAATATCATCACTGATCATATCAGAGATAGCGATAATATTCGGCTCAGGTCTCAGCCTGAAAGGCGCTGATTCTATCCAGTGTCTTACCCAGTATTTTAAGGACAAGGGTATAATAAGGCGTTTGATAAAACGACCGATTGCAAAATTTTCGGAATAAACCTTTCTTGCAGTAGAATATTTATGCACACCTCCATGGCTCTGGTACACATTCATATATATAGTATTTCCAAAACCCAAAACTACATCAAAATCCTTACCTTGAACCATTTTTTTATGTTTCAGGGCAAAAAACAGGATTTTTGCCCATGAAGGAAGAAATCTGGGAACACTTATTTCATGAAAAACAGCTTCTTTAGGCTCACCGTCCCATTTTTCCCCATAAAAATGGACTTCCCACCCGTTTTCAACAAGTGTAGTTGCAAGCTCAACACCGTATGATTCCGCCCCGCCTGCATAACGGCTGAAATTTTCAATCGCCAGTACTATCTTTTTCACCAGAGGAAAGCTCCCACATTTTTGCGTGCTTTAAAAAAATATACCATGCAGAATTCATTGCTATTACAGCCCCTGCGATACCATCCAACATACCGAGTTTCCAGAAATAACATTCAAGGAATTTACCTGCAGCATGTATGATACCGACAAAAACAAACCAGCCCTCTCTGGGACCTTTTTCAGCAGCATAAACATCGGAAAATTTATTTATGGTAACCACCTGGTCTGAAATCTCACGATAAACATGATGAAAAAGCGGATTAGACAACGTCTCCACACCTCCTTCTACTAATAGTTGTTCATGGAGAGCATCTCCTTTCCACATCCCCTTTCCTTTCCGTACAATACGCAATTTCCTGTCCGGATACCACCCGCCGTGTCTTATCCAGCGCCCGAGATATCTGGACAGCCTCGGCATGGAAAAACCGTGTATATCAGGATCTGCCTGTTTAACCTTTCTTCGTATCTCTTCTGCAAGATTTTCAGAGACCTCTTCATCTGCGTCAAGGTTCAGAATCCATTCCGATGATATACACTCCATTGCAGACTGTTTCTGGGCAGCATAGCCGTCCCATTCTCTATAAATAACCTTTGCACCGGCCTTTTTGCAAAGAGCCTGAGTACCGTCAGTACTTCCTGAGTCTACAACAACAATCTCATCAGCAAATTTCACACTATCAAGAAGCCGTCCAATACGATCAGCCTCATTCATGGCTATTACAGCTACTCCTATTTTTGAAGTGCCCATTTTTCTATCCTGCGGCTATTTCAGGAGTCATAGAGTTTTTCCTATAAACCTGAAGTAGGGAATGATTTGGAAAACTCCCCTTACTCCTGAATTATTTAAAAAGCTTTGTATAATATTTTTTTGATTTGCCGAATTTCTTTTTCCAGTTTTTCTCCCTTGTCTTATCCCATTTCCTACCGTCAAAATTAGGTCCCTGGTGGGTTGAGCACCAGTTATGATGAACAACGCTTTTACCGCAAAACCCACTCTTCCATTTTTTATCATCAGGATATTTTTCCTCGGTAAGCCATGATGGCAAAAGAAGTCTTTCAATCCTTAAAAAATATTCGAGATCTTCAGCTATTCCAACAGGGGCATAATCTTCATCAAAAAACCCGATCTGTTCAACCATAGCAGGCCTGATCATAAAGCACACTGCAGACCTACCTTCTTTCTCATATGGTATAAATTGAGGAAGCCCTTTGTCCTTTATCATGCGGCAAAAAGCTTCATGGCCAGCCCATTTTTCATATATTTTATAAAGGCTGTCTATAATAATACCTGTAGTATATTGTTTATCCGGGGCAACGCGGAACTCCTTTGACAACATATGGGCCTCAATCAGCTCATCTATAACCTGCGACCCGTTCTCCATCGTGGAAACCCATCCGATTCTCTCATCATTTTCCATAGCTTCAACCATTGGCTGAAGCCAGTCTATACCGAAAAGGGCATCATTGTTGGAAATAAGATAGTAATCATAGTAAAATGACGGCCCGGGAACCGGTTCAGGTGAAAAACGCAATATCTGATTCCATGCTATTGCAACACCCATATTCCTCGGATTTTTAAAGTAATATGTCGGAAATTTCGGTTCCTGGAACTCATTTCTCAAAAGACCGGCAATGTCGTCATTTGATCCGTTATCAACTATAAGTACAGAAACGTCAAGATTCGCTCGATCGGTTTCAGTATTTTTATAAAGACACTGCAAACACGCCCTGGTTATCTCAATATTATCCAGTACGGGTATACCAATCAATATATTAAGTTTTTTTTTCTCTTTCCTTATCATATGAAAACCAATTAAAATTTATTAGATACAAACAAAGACTTAATCTTTTCTTTTGATAAATTAAAGAGAACCAATTACATAAATAGCTACTTATGTCAATAATGTAAAATATCAACAACTTCAATAAAGTATTAGGTACGCACTAATTTATAATATATTTTATTAATTCTTTTCTTGACTCATATTTTGCTTTCGGACATATTTACAGCTTATGATATGTTCCAAATCTCTAAAATTATTATCTTGTAATATTCAAATATATACTTTCTAAAGGTTAAAATGAGTCTTTTAAAAAGTTATTATAACCTTCTTTTTAGAATGAGATTTTATTCTTCAGTTGAAGTTGGTCCAGATTGCATAATTCATAAAGGTGTCTCAGTTATACCTTTTAAAAAAGGTCTTAAAATAATCTTTCGAGGACAGAATTCAATAGGAGCTTATTCTGTCTTCCAAGGATCGGCCCCTATTTATTTTGGACAAAAAACTTTCTGCGGACAATTTTGTGTTTTTGGATCCAACGAATCAATAACGATCGGCAACAATGTGATGATAGCGCAATCAGTGTCAATTCGTGATACGGATCATGCCTTTTCAGATATATCAATACCCATGAATGCTCAAGGAATAGAAACAGATCCGGTTATTATTGAAGATGATACCTGGATTGGACATGGCGCAGTTATCACCAAAGGTATTACAATAAGCCATGGTTCTATTGTAGGAGCAGGGGCGATTGTTACAAAAAATATTCCTGCATATTCAATCGTTGTAGGCTCTCCGGCACGTGTTATCGGATCACGTCTTGATAGGAACAAGTCAGGATAGCAAATCATCACCTAAATACTTCAGGGGGTCTTGGTTTTTTTATACCTGCTTCAGGTTTGTGAGATAAACGCCCCTACCCATGAAATACCTACAATTTCTATGACTGTAGCATTCAATGGTTTAAATACTATTGACACCTATATTTTGGATAGATATACCATCCTTAAATAATATTCATTGTAGAAATATAAATTCTGATGATTATGGAGTTACAGCCATTATGACAAACCACGAAAGTAAAAATAAAAAACACAAGATAATAATTACAGGAACTGGCCGTACAGGTACAACATTTCTTGTACAACTATTAACTTCTTTGGGTTTAGATACTGGATTTACTAAAATAAATGAAAAAATGTATGACAATTGTAATGCCGGGATGGAATCAATTATCACTGATCCCGATGCTCCATATATTGTAAAGAATCCATTTCTATGCGATGAACTTGAAGACGTGATGGAAACTGGACAATATGTAATTGATCATGCTTTTATACCTGTTCGTAATTTAAATGATGCCGCAGCTAGCCGAATTGCAGTATCTAAAAAAAAAAGCCCACTATCAATACTGTTTGGTAATAAAAAACTCAGACAGGTTCCCGGTGGTTTAATACATACAGAAAAACCATCTGAGTTGAAAAATGTTTTAACCCGGCAACTTTACAACCTTATTTATGTTATTACAGTCTATGGAATTCCCCATACATTCATGGAATTCCCGCGACTAGCAACTGATTCTTCTTATTTATACTTAAAAATATCTCCGGTCTTCAGCAACATTGATCATGTTGATTTTAAGAAAGCATTTAATGAAGTGTCAAACTCGAATATCATTAATAATTTTAAATAATTTTTTCCCAAAACATCTGTTAAAACCTATAAAAACTTCTCAACTGACAATACCCAGCTTATTTCTAATATAATTCAAAAATTCGTTTTCATTATCATCAAAAGAAATCTTTATTCCAATAATAACCAGATCAACGGGCCACCTGTAAAATCCAGAAGTTCTGCTATAGTCTTTTTCTGTTGTAATAATATAGTCAACATTTGCATCAATTGAAAGCTGCGAAATAGTATCAAACTCTTTATCACAATATTTATGATGGTCACTAAAATTTAACCTTCCATTTATTTCACAATTAAAAGTTTCTACTGTTTTTTTAAAATCATTATTTCTGGATATACCAGAAAAAAGGAAAACCTTTTTCCCTTTCAGGAATTCGAAATTATCTTCATGGCACTTACCTTCATTGTCTGAAGATCCGGTCTTTTTGATTATTTTATAAATATATGGCTCATGGGAAGACATGAAAAATGGTCTGACACCGGAAACCTTTATTATTCTTTCATGTGATTTCTCATGTTCTGAATCAGGTGCTTGATCAGACCTTGTAAATATTATTGTATCACAACGGGATATGGAAGAAACCGGTTCTCTTAAAGGCCCTCTTGGCAGCAGGTGAGTATTTCCTGTCGGACGACAATAATCCATAAGTAAAAGATCAAGATCTCGCTTTAGTTTTATATGCTGAAATGCATCGTCCAGAACAATTACATCAGGAGAAAATTCATTTACGACTTTCATACCTACCTTATACCTGTCCTGACCAACAGCAACAGGAACATTGAGTGCCGAAGCCATCATAAAAGGTTCATCCCCCGACATGTCAGGGCCAACAAGTATCTTCCGACCATCACATACTATACCACCCTCCTTTTCCAGCCCTCCTTTATACCCCCTGCTGAGCACTGCAACCTTGTAACCCATGCTTCTTATGAGTTCAACCAGCTTGATTGTCATGGGGGTTTTCCCTGCTCCACCGGCAGTCAGGTTACCGACAGATATTACAAAGCAAGGGAGTTGTCTGGATCTAAAAAAATTTATCTTGTACAAAAAAATTCTTGTTTTTACAGCAAATAAATAAACCACTGAAACAAAAAGCAGAAAAGATCCAAAAGAAAAAAGGGAACTCTTTTTGCTACCGTTTATAATATCTTCAATTTGTTTTTTAATTATTCCCATTTCAATCTACTATAATATTTAATATCTCTTCAACAGCACCTTTGCATGAATTAAATAAATTAAAGGCATTCCTCCCCATTTCATCAGCTTTTACCGAATCAACAAGCAGTATTGATACTTTTTCAAAAAGCTCTTTTCCATCATTCACTTTCATTGCGCCTCCTGAATCAAGAAGCATATTAGATATCTGGACAAAATCACTCATAAAAGGGCCGAATAGCAGAGGTTTTGCATAAGCAGCCGGCTCCAGGGGATTATGCCCGCCAAAATTTTTAAGACTTCCGCCAATAAATGCGATATCTGCAACAGCATATAACATTCCCAGGATTCCTATTCTGTCTATAATCAACACGTCAATATCATTCTTCGGGCCTTCATTTTCAAGATCATTCAGTGTAACAGCTGAATGACCGCATGATTTTGTCATATTTAATACATTCCCGGCACGCATGGGGTCTCTTGGAACAATAACAAAAAAAGAATCGGGAAACTCTTTTTTTATTTTTGAAAAAGCATCTATAAGTATGGCCTCTTCATCTTCATGCGTACTCCCTGCAACAATTATTTTCCGTGAAGACTCAAGGCCAAGATTTTTTTTTAAATCTACGGCCTCTGTTTCGGAAAACGGAATAACATCCTGATCAAATTTAATATTTCCGGTTACAATTATATTATTATCAGGGATTCCGAGCTGTCGGAATCGGCTTGCATCCTCATCGGTTTGAGCACATATTTTTTTAAAGGATAAAAATAATGGCTTCATTATACCGGATATTAGTTTATATCCTTTAAAAGATCTGTTCGAAAGCCTTGCATTCACTAGAAATACCGGTATATTCCTTTTTTTCATATTAAAAAGAAAATTCGGCCATATATCTGACTCCACAATAATGACAAAGGCAGGATCAATTTCTCCGGCTATTCGCTTAATAGAAAAGTTAAAATCATATGGGAATAAAAAACATCCTTCTGAATATTTCGATAACAGTTTATTGGCTATTTCAAAACCAGTAGCGGTTGATACTGAAAAAAGAATCTTTTTATCAACAAATCTATTCTTTAATTCCTTTACAAGTGGAACGGCAGAGATAGCCTCACCAACAGATAGTGCATGAATCCAAATCGGTTTGTTGTCATTCAGGCTGCATTTTTTTATATCTTCAGGTATTCCTGTTATTCCCAACCTGTGAAAAAATGTTTTCCTCCTTTTTTCAGAAAAAATGACAGCAAGACCAAGAAAAGGAGCACCTATAATAATCACAATAGTCAAGAGTATGTTATATAATAAAATCATGATTATGTGTTATGAAACGTTTTTAATTATTCATATATTTCTATTAAAGATGAGTTCGCCAAGAAGGATAAAATACTTTCCAGGCAGGCTTCTTATTCAGCATTTATTAATGTAATAACGCCAAAACATAAAAAGATAAAATTTGCTGTCCATGCAGCAAAAAAAGGCGGCAGCATCTGCCCATATCCAAGGACCAGGCAGAAACTGTAAAAAACCCTATGGAGAAAGACTGCTCCGATACCATATGCAAAGCAGACAGAAAGGCCTCCTTTTATCTCCCCTTGTACTGCAATGCCTAAACCAAGTATGCACCATATTAAACAAACCACCGGCACTGCACATTTTCCATATAGGTCAACCTTGTATGTAGTCGCATCATACCCTTCGGATTCTACTTTTTTTATATAATGGTTGAGCTCAATAAAACTCATTTCATCAGCTTTTTTTATTACCTTCTTAAAGTCTTCAGGAGAAAAGCCAAACTGCTGAACTAATTCATTCGGGAAAGATTGAACATATCTGTTGATGGAGGAATCAAGTTTCTGCTCTACAATATCATGTAAATACCATTTACCTTCTTTATATAAGCCGTTTTTTGCATCGATTCTTCTTATCATTTTAAAATTTACATCAAAATATATAATTGTAATTCCGAAAATGGCATTTTCTGATGGATGGTAGTATTTTATATGAGATATTGATCTTCTGGATTTTATCCAGATATCCTTTTCCTTGGATACAGTTACAGATTTATTTATTCCTTTTTTCAGCCATAATTTATTTGCTTCGCTTCTTGAAACCGGCACCAGGACTTCAGACAAAAAAAACACAAAAACACTGAGTACAATTCCTATAACAAAAACAGGTTTTAACAGGTAATAAACGCTAACACCGCTGCTTTTCAAGGCAAGGATTTCATTGTTTTTGCTCATCATCCCGAATGTAACAAGAACTGCTAATAAAATGCATACCGGGATAAGTTGGGCTATAGGCATATCAAACATAAAAATAAGAAAAGCATTTGAAAAGCCTAGCCCTGCAGCAAGGAATTCGTCTATTTCGTCAAAAAAATCAACGGCAATATAGACACCAACTACCATCGTCAGTATCAAACTGAAATATTTAAAAATCTCCTTTATCAGGTATTTATAGATTATTGTCATTTTCTCTATACATACTTTCTAATATTTTATCCTATCGTCTACCCGAAGTGTATTTATCAGTAATTGAGGATATAAATCGTTTTATGAAATAAAACAAAAGATCTGTCTTTACAAAGCGGTCATTTGCTGCTCGTACAAGGAGATATAGTCCCACACCACCCATTACAATATTGGGAACCCACATGCCTATAATCGGCGGATAAACCCCTGCTTCTCCAAAAACAATACCTGCAGACAACAGAATGTAATAAAGTAGAAAAAAAACAAGTCCTATGCTTAAACCGTATGATTTCTTTGATGACCTTGACTGCATACCGAGAGGTACCGCCAGGATTCCCAAAGCAAAGCATGCAAAAGGTATTGAAAATTTTTTATAAAATTCAAGCAAAACTGAATAATATTCAACATCTCTTGATTTGCTGCTGTTTATATAATTTTTAAGCTCAGTCAGACTCATTTCCTTTTCATCAATTTGACCACTGAAACTATTATTAATATTTTCCTTCAAATCAAGGTGAACATCATATGTCCCAAAACTTATTGAATGGACTGTCTTGTCTTCTATAGCTACATGGTTAATTGTTCCATTATATAATCTCAGAAGGTATTTGAGCTTGCCGGGTTCACTTATGAGTTCACCTTTTGGGGCAATTACTGTCCTGACCACACCCTTTGTCCTTTGGTCATCTATAAAAATATCTTTAAGTGTTTTTTCAACACTATTGATTTTACATACATACAGCATAACTCCGTCAAAATCTTCAATAAACGTCCTTTCCTTCAAATCTTTCAGGCCAAGCTCAAAATTGGATGTAATGGCATGGTAGGCAAGTTCCCTTGAAGATACCCTGCCCCATGGCAATCCGTAGATAGACATAAGGCTTGTAAAGACAAACCCGATAAGACAAAAAAGTAATACTGGAGGCGTTAAACTGTATACACTAAACCCTCCCGCTTTCAATGCAATGATTTCGTTGTCACTTGAAAGCCTTAAGAAAGTAAGAAGTGTGGATATCATTATCGACATGGGGATAACATATTGAAGAAAATAAGGAATCAGATAGAAAACCATCAGGAAGAAATACGAACCGCTTAACCTGTAATTTACTATCATATTTGTAATATCAAGAATTCTTGCAGTCAGGAATATGAATGTAAAGAATATAATAGATATTACAAATGGTGGTATTAACTCTTTAAAAATATATCTGTTTATAATAGAATTCGTTTTCATACCGAAAATAATGTCCACTCCAAAGAAACTTTACACATTTATTCTTGACCCGCCTGTTCCCCGTTCTCATACTGCATATTGTACAATTTATAATATTCTCCCTTAAGGGCAATAAGTTCATCATGCTTGCCCTCTTCAACAACCCTTCCTTTAACAATAACAACTATCCTGTCAGCATGCCCTATTGTTGAAAGTCTGTGAGCAATAATAAAGGTTGTGCGTCCGTTCATAAGGTTTGCCAGGGCTTTTTGTACAAGCATCTCAGATTCCGTATCCAATGCTGAAGTTGCCTCGTCTAGTATTAGAATTGGAGCATCTTTTATCAAAGCTCTTGCAATACATATACGTTGTTTTTCTCCACCGGAAAGACGGGCACCCAGTTCACCGATTATAGTATCAAACTTATCGGGAAAATTTTGAATAAAATCAAATGCAAATGCCGCCTTTGCAGCATTTTCTATCTCTTCATCTGTAGCATTCTGATTTCCGTATGCTATGTTATCTTTAACAGATTCATTAAAAAGTATCGGTTCCTGAGTAACAATAGCAATTTGATCACGAACAGATGACAGCGAAGAATTTCTGATATCAATTTCATTAATAAGAACAGCTCCGCCGCATACATCATAAAAACGGGGTATAAGATTAACAAATGATGTTTTACCACCGCCACTTGTTCCTACAAGGGCAATTACTTCACCAGGATTAGCTTTAAGATTAATATCTTTTAAAACAAGTTCCTTGTCATATTTGAAATCAACACCTCTGAAAGTTACACTGTGTGCCCCCCGGATTATTTCTATGGGTTCTTCTATCTCCATAATGTCCGAACTACTGTCAATTATTTCATAAACCCTGTCGGCCGCTGCAAACCCTTGTTGAATCACAACATTCAAACCGCTGAGTTTCTTCGCAGGCCCGTAGAACCACATAACCGCAGCAATAAACGAAATAAAAGTACCGACAGTATATTTCCCTTCAATTACATCCGACCCCCCATACCATATTATAAATGCGATACCGATACCTGTAAGGGTTTCCATTATCGGCGAAGAAAGAGATTTTACAATTACAGCTTTTACTTCCAGGCTGAATAGCCGGTGGGTTTTCTTATAAAAACGATTCTTTTCATATTCCTCCATCCCAAAGGCTTTTACAATTTTATTCCCGGTAAAGGTTTCATGTAAAGCAACATTAAGGTCTGCCATTGATTCCTGGGTTCCAGTGCTGATTTTTCTTGCTTTCCTCCCAAGTAAAACTATAGGAAAAAATGCAAGCGGTAAAACAACAAAAGCCGCTATAGCAAGTTGCCATATTTGATAAATAATAAGCCCTGCAAGCCCTATAAGTAAAAAGAGATCCTTTATTGAAACCGTTACTGCAGTTGATACTGCTGCTTTGATAATATTAACATCATTTGTTATCCTTGCCATTAACACACCGGTTTTTTTCTCATGAAAAAATGCAAGAGGAAAATCGGTAATTTTCTCATAAAGGTCATCTCTAAGACGCTTTATAATGCTCTCTCCTACATAACTCATGAAATATTCCTGTCCATACATACCAATACCGGCTATCATGCATACAATTATTATATAAAATGGAATCTGTGTCAGGGCTTCAACATTTTTGGAAACAAAGACATCATCAATTGCAGGTTTTATTAAATATGCGAGTGCTACCTGTGAAGCTGATACAATCGCCATGCAAAACATTGCAAAATAAAGTCTGAACCGATGTTCTTTCACAAGTAAAAGCAGGCGCCTGACCTTGCTGTTAAAAATTTTAGGGTTTTCTTTTTTCATACAAATATATAAGATTCCTTAGAAAGTAAAACTGATTACTCAGTAATCCTGCTGTAGAGGATTTCCAACGCAATCACTAATTTATATCATGTTCAAAAAATTGATCGGCTTTGCGTGTAATATTGCAAAGTTCTTCTTCGAGTTGGACAAGACAATAACGTTCTTCTTCATCCCCTGCATCACCCGGGACATATACAGGGTCACCATAAACAACCCTGCATTTTGTAAATGGTAAAGGCATAATAAACCGGTCCCAACTTCCAAATATCTTTATCCTTTTTCCGCTGTATGTAATAGGTATTATCGGGAAACCGGTTTTTTTTGCAAGCTTGATGACACCGGGCTGTACTTTAAACCTGGGACCCCTCGGCCCATCCGGTGTAACCAGACCGGGGATTCCATTTTCCTTCATAAACCTTATCTGACCCATAAGAGCTCGAAGTCCTCTTTTAGAACTTGAACCCCTTATAACCTCATGACCGAACCTATGTAGAATTCTTGAAATAATTTCACCATCTTTTGACTGACTTACAAGAATAGACGCCCTTCCCCATTTGTATAGATACATCAGAAGAAGAATTCTTGAATGCCACATTGCGAAAATAAATTTATCCGTGGCGATTACAGGCCTTACCTTTTCAAATCCAAGAGCATCGACTTTAACCGTGCCGCAGATAATATCTATCAGTATCTTTCCAATATTTCCGACAAGCTTCCATTTTATTCCAGTAAAACTGTCGTTTTTTAAATCGTTCATGCATTATGCCTTAGCATATTTATGGCTATTTCAGCTGTTTTTCCGGAAGCTCCTGATCCACCAAGAAGTTCTCGTATTTTTAAAAGCCTTTGCCTTAATTCCTGAAGCTTTTGATTATCATTAATCATACTTAATACATAATCAGCAATATTTTCAGGAGTTGCATCGTTCTGCAAAAGTTCAGGAACAATTTCCTCGTCGGCAATGAGGTTCACAAGACCAACATTTTTGATACTTACTAAATATTTGCCAAGCCAATAGCTCACCGGAGACACTTTGTAAACTATTAACATGGGAGTACCGGAAATTGCAGCTTCAAGTGTTACTGTTCCCGATGCTGCTACAACAAAAGAACTCCTGTGAAAAACATTATCAACACCTTCTGTTTCATATTCAAAGTTCAACCCTTTAGAGGATCCGGAAACAATACGTTCAAACAATTCTCTGTCAACAGATGGAGCAATTGAGACAAGAAATTTAATATTTCTGGATTGTTTTTGAATAATGTGGGCAGCTTTCATCAAAACCGGAAGGTGCCGTGTTATTTCCCTGTCTCTTGACCCCGGCAAAAGTCCTATAATAGTATCACCTGAATCATTTAAATCATTATTCGGGGTTTTAGGCGGGTGTTGATTATCAAGCAAAGGATGTCCTACAAATGTAACCGGTACATCATTTTCTTTATAAAAATCAGCTTCAAAAGGCAGGATGACTGCCATATGATCAACAAGTGCCTTTATTTTTTTTATCCGCCCGGATCGCCATGCCCAGATCTGGGGGCTGATATAATAAAGGACAGGAACTCCAGCCTTCTTTGCTATTGAGGCTATATGAAGGTTAAAATCGGGAAAATCTATTAATATTAAAAGATCCGGTTTCAGGCTTTTAATAAGTTTTTTGGCAACAGCCATGCCATCAAGAAGGCTTGGGAGTTTGGAAAAAACCTCTGTTATACCTACAACAGACAATTTTGAAGCATTGACCAGTATCCTTACCTTTGAATCAGCAAGAGCATCTCCCCCAATTCCACAAAAAAAAAGATTATTGTCTTTCCTTTGCATCTCCTTTACAAGATTTGATCCGTGAAGGTCACCGGAGGCTTCTCCTGCAACGATCATTACACACTTTTGCTGCTGGGATTCTCTCATAGAGGCCTAACCGACCTTTACCATGTTGCTTGTTGTGTTAATCTGATCCATAATACTTAATGCTATTTTCAGCGCTTCACGTCCAACTCTACCGGAAACTTCGGGCACTTCACGTCTTTTAACATTTTTTACAAATGCCTTGAGTTCATCCTCCAGGGCATCACCATCGGTGAAACGAAGCAGATCAGATGTCATTCCCGGAATCAAGTTTGCATTACCGGAGTCATTACCTTTTTTTACTATATTTATTTCACGATTTGCAAAATCAACAGATATATATGCATCTTTCTGAAAAAGTCTGATTTTTCTTTCATTTTTTCCAGAAATCCTGCTGGCTGTTACATTTGCTACACATCCGTTTTTAAATTCTATGCGGGCATTTGCTATGTCAGGATATTGTGAAATCACAGAAATCCCTGCTGCATTAATGGCCTTCACCTCAGACCCGACATAATTTAAAATAATATCAATATCATGGATCATAAGATCCAGTACTACACTGACATCTGTTCCTCTTTCATTGTAAACACTCAACCGATGGGACTCAATAAACCTTGGTTTTTTTACAATATTCTTTAAAGGAACAACAGCCGGGTTATAACGCTCAAGATGACCGACCTGAATAATAAGCCCCCTTGATTCAGCAATATCTATCAATTCATCCGCTTCATTCAAAGACTCGGTCATGGGTTTTTCAAGAAGCATATCAACATCATTTTCCAGAAAATCCTTTCCTATTCTATAATGCAGCGGAGTCGGCACAACAATGCTTACAGCATCCACCTTGCCAAATAATTTCCTGTAATCAGTATAGCCGGTTGTACCGACTTCTTTTGCAATTTTTTCAACCTGCTTCCTGTTAATGTCAGTAACGCCAACAAGGTCTACATCATCCATAGCTGCATATTTTTCAGCATGAAATTTCCCTAAATATCCAACACCCACAACACCCACACGTAATTTTTTCATAATCTTTTCACTCTTGATGGAGACTTTTTACAACACCATCAAATATAGCTTTTATAAGTTCATCACTTTTGAAATGCCCCTTAGTTTTCATTTTCAAGGGCAATTATTGATATTCCATATCGGTCGGCACAATCAATCATTTCTTCTTTATCAAAAACAACAGCTTTTCCTGCCTCAAGAACCAATAGACCTGCTCCAGCTTCCTGCATTGTCATGATTGTTTCAACACCGACTGCAGGCACATCAAATCTTAAATCCTGGTTCGGTTTTGCAACCTTAACCACAACAGCACTATTATTTGCCAGGCTGCCGCCTCTTTTAATTGTTGCATCGGTACCGTCTATTGCCTCAACGGCAAGAACAGACCCCTTACAAAGGACAATACATTGTCCGATATCTAGTTTTCCAATCTCCTTGGCAATTTCCCATCCAAGTTTCATGTCCTCTTTTTCAGCCCTGCTCGGTTTACGCTTTGTCCAGCATCCTTCAGTTGCAAGGATGTCCGGGATCAGGAAAGTTGAAGACCGGACTTTGATTCCTTCCTTTTCAAGAGCCCCTGCTAAACCTCTTAATACGTTATCATCATGGGTATGTCTCATACCAGCAATTAATTTAAGTGCTTTTGTATCAGGCTTGAAATCGGAAAAAATCCTTGTTTTTTTTATTTTCCCCAGCATAGCAACTTCTGTGACTTTATTTTCTTTAAAAAAGTTCAATAATTTCTTTACCTGACCAAGATGAATCCACCTAATCATATCAACATGGTTCTCAAGTGCAGGGTCAGTTTCTTTTATATGAGCCACTGCAAAAACTTCATATCCCTTTGATTTTGCTATGTTAGAAAAAATTATGGGGAACTGCCCACCACCTGCAATTAAACCTATTTTCATAGTAAGTTAATTCTCTTAACAGTTTAAAGTCATGGAAAAATTATCTTGTGATACCACGCTGGGAAGACTTGATAAAATCAAGAAAATGAGTCACTTCCGGTATCTGATCGACCTCTGCATTAACTCTTTCAATTGCTTCATTTAAAGTAAGGCCGATGCGAAAAATGATTCTGTATGTTTTCTTTAAGGCTGCTAATGTATCTTTTGAAAAACCGTATCGTTTTAAACCAACAGTGTTTAATCCGTGTAGTTTTACTCTGTCACCTGCTGCAATTACATAAGGTGGGATATCCTTCACTACAGCAGATTTCCCGCCAACAAATGCATAATCACCAATTCTTGTAAACTGATGAATTGCTACAAGTCCTCCGATTGTTGCATAGTCACCGATTGTGATATGCCCTGCCAGAGTTGCATTATTGGAAAACACTACTCCCCGCCCTATCTTGCAGTCATGAGCTACATGAGAGTAAGCCATTAAAAAATTTTCATCACCTACTTCGGTAACACCGCCACCAAACTCAGTTCCTCTATGTATCGTTACAAACTCCCTTATAATTGTACCGCGACCAATTTTCACATAGGTCACTTCACCTCCAAATTTCAACGACTGGGGTTGTGCTCCTATAGCCGCATATTGGAATATCCGGCAATCAGGGCCGATTTTAACATATGGCTCAATGACAACGTGGGACCCGATCTTTGTTCCTTCACCAATTTCTACATCACTGGAAATAACTGAATAAGGCCCGATCTCTACATCCTTGCCTATACTGGTTTTTGAGTCGATCACTACTGTTGGATGTATCAAGGTTATCCTCCTATTGTTGCCATGAATTCAGCTTCTGTAACTACTTTTCCATCAACAGATGCGGTTCCGCTCATCTTGATTATCTTTCTTTTCAATTTAAGAACCTTAGTCTCAAGAATTAATTGATCTCCTGGAAAAACAGGCTGTCTGAATTTCACTTTGTCAATAGACATAAAATAAATTAACCCTCCAACATCTTCAGCTGCTGATTCAAATGCAAGCACACCTCCAACCTGTGCCATTGCCTCAATAATAAGGACACCGGGCATTATCGGACGTCCAGGGAAATGCCCCTGGAAATGAGGTTCGTTAATTGTTACATTTTTCAACCCGACAACTTTCTCACCTTTTACGAGTTCTGTTATCCGGTCAACCAGCAAAAAAGGATATCTGTGGGGCAGTAAATCCATAATCGCCTGAATATCATAATCTTTTTCCATTTTTTTCTCCTAATAAGGCTTTTATCAGACAAATCATTGTTTTTCCAATAAAATGAGATAAGGGCACATCAATTAGTTTCATTAGCAACTCGGTTATTTTTTCTCAAGTTCATTCAACCTTTTTTCCAGTTCTTTGATTTTTTTTCTCATCTCAGGAAGTTTTGGAATAATTCGCTGGGACCTTAACCATAACTTATGAGGCATTTCAGGAATACCTGACACAACTTCACCGCTTGCTACTGAACGCAGGACAGCAGTCTTTGGACCGACTGTAACATTATCACCGATCTCAAGATGTCCTGCAACACCAGCCTGCCCTGCCAAAACTACATTTTTTCCGATATTTACACTACCGGAAATCCCAGCCTGTCCCGCAAACACGCTGTTATCACCTATTGAAACATTATGCGCCACATGAACAAGATTGTCAGTCTTTACCCCTTTTCCTATTTTAGTTTCTCCAAATGTGGCTCTATCTATTGCATTACATGCACCAATCTCTACATCATCGCCTATGGTAACAACACCGATATGAGGTATTTTATGATAAACTTCACCGTCAAAGGCAAAACCGAAACCGTCGCTTCCTATTACTGTACCGGCATTAATGATAACCCTGTTTCCGATCCTGCATCCTGAAAGGATTGCAGTATTGGGATAAATTGTGACATCATCACCGATAATAACTGAATCTTCAATGGTCACATTTGGATGAATTGTAACCCGGTCACCAATCGTAACATTTTTGTAAATAACGACAGAAGGTCCTATAGATGGATTAGTGCCGTATTTAAAATCATCTGCTATACAGGCTGCCGAATTAATGCCCTCTTTCTGTTTTACCGGCTGATAAAATAGCTGTACAACTCTTGCAAATGCAACATGGGGATTTTTTACAATTATTAAATTCCCGGATGCTTCAGGAAGGTCATGGGGGACCAGAATACATCCTGCACAGGCTTCATCTATCTTTTTTAGAAAATTCTTACTCCCGGCAAATGTTATTTCTGCATTACCTGCAACTTCAAACGGTACCGCCCCGCTAATACTTTTTTCTGGATCCCCTTTTAGTTCACCATTTAATATTTCAGCAATTCTTGAAAGTGTTATTTCCATTTTAATATTCTCAGCTTTAAAGGATATGTTATTATGTTCTTGTTTTAATATGGATAAAAACAATCCCAGGGCCCGCATTCATAACTGAAACATGGAACTATAATTCAGAAGGAGGGTCAGGTAAAGATTCAACCCCAAAGGACATGTATGGTTACCCCATGGACGTAATTATTAAAATTACCTGAATTCAGGATAAAAAACCCCAAATTATGCAGCAAGTATGGCCGGAATAGATGCGTGTCAAAAGGCGCACAAAATTAAGACATTTGAATAACGCCTTTTATATAAAATTTCTTTTCCAGGCTCAATCCCGCTATAGCGGGATCTCCTTTCCTGAACATAAACAAAATTTTCATTTTAATATGCAATCTTTATCAAAAACAGGAGACTATCCACGGGACAAAAAAATCAGTACTAATCTTTTATTAGAACCGTTAACCTTTTAGAACCCATAATCAATATACCTTTATATCTCTTGAATAAAGACCCCGGTATAAATCTCAGCCACTCCAATATTATAAAAATAAAAGGAATCACCAGACAATATCTCACCGGAACCGACGTATCAATTTAGACTCATTAATTGAGATCCAAAAGAGTATCTCCGGTACTCAGCAAAAAACCGGAAAAGCAGCATATATAATTGTTAATTATAAAATAGATCCTGTGTATTGATAATAAGATTTTACCCGGAAAATTATTTCTTCTTCTTTTTATTAATCTCTTTAATTACCCGGTCAGTTAAATCTATCTGATTTGGTGCATATAATACTGCCATTCTATCAACGATAAGAAGGTATTGTTCCTTTTTCCCGATTTTTTCAACAACTTCGATTATTTCTTTATGTATACGACCCACATGTACCTTTTCAAGTTCTTTTAATTCAGCCAGATTTTTTTTCTCAAGAATTTTGAAGTCATTTAATTTTATTCTGAATTCCCGCTGCTTTTCTTCACGTTTATCTTTGTTCATTACAAGGAGTTCCCGATCATATTTTTCCTTGAGTTCATTAATTTCAGCGCCTCTCTTCTCAAGATCCGACCTCATTTTTTTCCCTTCTTTGATCATAACTGCCTGAGCGACCTTGCCGGAATCTGACTTTGTAAGAACTTTCTGCATATTAACAGTCGCAATTTTTGCAATATCAGCCGCATACAAAGGCATAGCTATTAAAGAGACACAAATTGCTGCAGCAAAAAAAGTAATTATTTTCTTCATTATACTCCTCCTTCAATAAACCTGTTAAGGTTTCTGTTACTGTTCGTTAGATTTTCTCTCCCAAATCATTAGTAACAGATTTGTATATTGATTTCATCTATATGATGATATGGGAAAGTTTTCTCTTCAGAACATAAAATTTATTTACTATATAGAACTAAACAATTATTTTTTTATAACTTTTTACTTATTATGTCAAAAAAGAGAATATGGGCACCAAAAAGTACGTTGGTGCAAATTATTCTCCTTGGTGACCGTGAGTACTTTAAAATGTTCCTCCAAGAGAAAATTCCCACTTACCGGTACTTGCTTCTCCTCCCTTAGGATCAAGGATATAACCATTCTCAAGCCTGATAGGACCAATTGGGGAGAACCATCTGAAACCGTATCCGGCACTTTCCCTTAATGCCCCGAAACTCATGTTTTCATTATCGTCAAACACATTGCCGGTATCGAAAAAAACAACTCCGACAATACCTGATTTCTCTCCGAACAATGGCACAAGAATTTCAGCATTAAACTGAACAAACTTATTGCCTCCTTTTTCTATATAATACTGAGTATCATCTCCGTCTATATCACCATCACCATCAGTATCTATAATAGAACTATAATAAGATCTGTTTATGTCACGATGGCCAAACCCCCGCATTGAATGGATACCGCCAAGATAAAACCGCTCATAATCAGGAAGTTTTCCGTCTGAATTTTGACTAACATAACCTGTTTTCGCATGAACAAAAAAAACATTGTTCAGGAATGTCGGCATATACCATCCTGTTTCCGCCAGGTATTTTGTATACCCTACATCACCTCCAAGCATACCGCCGGCATAGATAAAATTAGCACTGTGATAAGATCCTTCTCTGGGATTCATACGATTAGGAAACCTTGAATCATAGTTTATACCTGTAGATATGCTTATAGTATCATTCTGACCACTCATTTCATGTATGGACAATGGAGCATTAAGATAAATATTTAATATATCACTTTGCTTGTATGAAAGAGAAAGACTTGCACGTGTCAGGTCAAAAACAGGATAGCTGAAACGGAATCCACCCCCAATAGAATCCACATCATATGTATCATATCGAACCTTCAGATTGTATAAATTCACACCTGCAGATAATGGCATATCAAAAAGCCAGGGCTCGGTGAAAGATAAATTATACTGGTTTGATTCCCTCCCCAGATCCGCTTTTACCTGCAGTATCTGTCCAAGGCCGAAAAGATTATTCTGGGAGACACTAAATGTAGTAAACGGTCCTGTTCCACTGCTATATCCTGCACCAAAAGTAAACGCACCTGTTGGTTTTTCAGTTACATCAACTTTCAGCGTCATCGTGTCACCCGAGTCGCCCTTTATCGGATTCACCTTTATATCTTCAAAGAAATCAAGGCGATGCAGGTTACGAATCCCCTCTTTCATCCTACGGCCGCTGTAAAGTTCCTGCTCATATATCTTAAGTTCACGTCGGATAACCTTGTCCCTTGTTTTGGTGTTTCCACTGATAATAATTTGATCAAAATAAACAAGTTTGCCTTTACCAACAACAAAGGTAATATCGGCTGTTTTTTTATCAATATCCTTGTCAACTCTTGGAAAGATATCAGCGTAGTAATAGCCATTATCAGAATATATATCTGTCAATAAGAGAACATCATTTCTTAGTATTTCCTGGTTAAGGACCTCCTCATTTCTAATTTTCAACCCCTCAAGAAGCTCATCTTTAGTTTTTAACAAATCACCGATTATATTAATTTCACCGACATTGAACTGTAACCCTTCTTGAATTTTTATTTTGATATAGATCCATTCATCCTCATATTTTATATCCGGCTCACCAACTTTAGACTGAATAAAACCGTTATTACGATAAAAAACAGTAAGCTTTGATATATCGTGGTTAAGCTGCTCAATATTAAGCTCTCCTGATGAAGTCAGCCAGGATAAAAAACCTTTTTCTTTTGTTTTAAACATTTTCTTAAGCTTTTTATCAGAATATGAACTATTACCTTCAAAATCTATACTTTTAATTCTTATAGTCACACCTTCTTCTATAACAAATTCCAGATCCGACTGGTTGTTCTCAAGAGGCTTGATATTATGTTTAACAATAGAATGATGTACATTCTTTTCAATATACAAATTCTCAATAGCCTTTATACTTTTGGCAATCACACTGTTATTAAGAATTGACCCGGTCTTGATATCCAGGGCACTTTTTATATCCTCATCACTTATTCCAATATTTCCTTTCACAAGAATCTTTCTTAAAGTAGGTTTTTCCTTTACTTTAAAAATAATTATCCTACCCTTAGGGCCTTCTTCAAACTCAATTCTTATATCCTCGAAATAACCTTCTCCCATTGAATATACTAACTTCAAATCCTCTGAAAGATTTTCAGAACGATACACATTACCGGGCTTAGTTTTTATAACTCTTAAAATAGCATCCTCTTCAATACGTTTGTTTCCTTCTACACGTATTTCCGCAATCTTTTCACGCTTAAAAATAATATTACCAAGGTTATCCGATAGATTTTTTATGTTTTCATTAATATTGCTGACTCCTTCACCTTCGGAAAATAAAGGAATAGGCATGGTTTTATAAGCAGTTTCGGCCAGCCTCGCATCTATACTAAATTTTTCACCGATAAAGGTTATGCTACCCCAAATGACATAATCTACACCAAGCTCAACACCGGTCTGCTTTATTTCTTCAGCGCTTTTTGCATTCTTCAAAAAATCAGTCTCAAATAATATATCCTCAGCAAAAACCACTGCGCCTTCATTTTTCAGTTGTGTTGCAATTTGAGCCTGAACCTCAGTTTGAAGATGAGTAAGATTTTCTTGGGAATAAACTTCAAATGGCAGAACTGCCACTTTCACTGTTCTTTGTGAATAGGCAGTATTGACTAAACAAAAAGCCATTATAAATAAAAAGAAACACAAATATCTATACATAAATAAGCTCCTCGATCAAGTTTCTATCAGTTGACCATCAACAATTGTTATGCTTCGTGACATATAAGCTGCAAGGTCCATATTATGGGTAACTACAACCATTGTCATGGAAAGTTCACTGTTTAATTCCATAAGCAGTTCATGAACCTGTTCACTATTTTTTTTATCAAGATTACCGGTTGGTTCATCAGCAAGAAGAACAGGCGGCCTGAGAATAATAGCCCTTGCCAAAGCAACTCTTTGCTGTTCTCCACCTGAAAGCTCACTGACTCTATGTGAAAGTCTTTCCTTTAACCCGACCCTCACAAGAATAGATTCAGCCGACTCGCTTGCATCATGCCTTTTCTGCCCATTTATAAGTGCCGGCATCATTGTATTCTCAATAGCACTGAACTCCGGAAGTAGATAATGAAACTGGAAAACAAAACCAATATTACTATTCCTGAAGCTGGCCAGACTTTCATCCTTAAGTTGAAAAACATTTTCCCCACTTATCATTAAAGTCCCCATGTCAGGCCTGTCAAGTGTACCTATTATCTGAAGAAAAGTTGACTTGCCTATGCCTGAAGCGCCCACAACAGCAATGGTTTCCCCTAATTTAATGGAAAAATTCACCCCTTTTAATATCTCAATATCGGTTCCGTTGTTTCGATAACTTTTGAATATATTCTCTCCGGTTATCATATCTTCGGAAACACTACTTACGGATTTTAAACTGCTATCCGGTTTCTTGTCATCATTTTTTGTATCAGCTTTTTTGTCAACCATTACGAATTGCCTCAACAGGATCTATTTTGGAAGCCTGATGCGCAGGATACAATGTTGCAAAAAAGCATATTATCAGAGCAGATGATCCTATCATAAAAACATCAGAAAGCTGAAGGTTAACCGGAAGATTAATAAAATTATATACGTCCCCAGGCATTTTAATCTTGTAATTTTCCAACAATGAACAGAGAACATAGCCCATGCATCCGCCAAGAACTGTACCTATCGAACCGATAACCATACCTTTGAAAATGAAAATTTTACGTATACTTTTATTTTTTGCTCCCATTGCTTTTAATATTCCAATGTCTCTCTTTTTTTCCATCACCATCATAATAAGTGAACTTGTAATATTAAAAGCTGCAACAAGTTCTATCAACACAAGAATAATAAACATAGCCTTTTTTTCCAGCTCAAGTGCGGAAAAAAAATTATGATTCATCTGCATCCAATCCCTTGCCCAAAAAGGAGAACCAAGGTTTCCTACTATCTTTTCAGCAATACTTTTGGCATTTTCTACATCAGTCACCCTTATTTCTATACCGGTAACTGTACTGTCCATATGGAGAATCTTCTGAGCGTCATCAAGATGTATATATGAAAAATTTCCATCATATTCATACATACCTGACTCAAAAATCCCTGTCACTTTGAATCGTTTCATTGAAGGTGCAGGCTTTATTCCAAATGGTGAAATCAAAACACTCAATGATATCACGTGAAGCTCATCACCTTTCATAACACCGAGGTTCTTAGCAAGTTCCTTCCCCAGAATTATACCAGGAGTTATACTGTTTTCTGCTTTATCCTTCCCTAACTGATCAGGCAACAAATTCCCGTCAAGAACCTTTATTACTTTGCTTGCTGAAAAAGGATCAACTCCTCTAAGTACAGCTCCTGACACCCCAAATGATGACCGAAGCATAACCTGAGTGTTTATGAAAGGTGTAGCTGCTTCAACACCTTCATTCTTTTCAATGTCAGCAAGAACTCCCGGGTAGTCAGCAAGCCTGCCCCCGTGTTGCATTAAAACCACATGAGACTCTACGCCAAGAATACAGGATTTGAAATAGGATTCAGCCCCGGCCATAACTGCAATAACAGTAATCAGAGCCATAACCCCAACCGTAACACCTGCAATTGAAAGTATTGTGATCAGAGAGATGAATACCTGTTTCTGTTTGCTTCTCAGATACCTGCGCCCGATGAAAAGTTCAAAAGCCATATATAACCGGTATTTGTTACGGGTAGATAATAAAAGAAGACCAAGGCTGTGATTGAAATATAATACCCTTACAAAATTCTATTTCAATATTATCAATTAAAACAATTACACACACAAATTATAGCATGATCTCACAATACAAAAAAAACTATTTATTCCGATATATCCTGTCATTAAAAAATGTTATATGGGATATGTTTTTTGTCTCATATGATTTTTTTTTAATTTAAACCCCGCTACTACCTTTTCCCAGAAGGTTTCATATGTGGAAAAAGAATAACCTCCCGGATGGAAGCAGAATCAGTCAGAAGCATAGCAAGCCGGTCAATTCCAATTCCTTCACCCGCAGTTGGGGGCATTCCGTATTCAAGTGCCTCAATATAATCTTCATCCATAAAATGAGCCTCTTCATCACCTGATTCTCTATCCGCAACCTGTTGCAGGAAACGGTCTTTCTGGTCAACAGGATCATTGAGCTCGGAAAAACCATTGGCTATTTCGCGCCCTGCAATAAAAAGCTCGAAACGTTCTGTAAGTGTCGGTTCCTTATCACTCCTTCTTGAAAGTGGAGACACTTCTACTGGATATCCAGTAATAAAAGTGGGTTGTAAAAGCATTGGTTCGACAAGTACATCGAACAGTTTTGTAATTATTTTACCATGACTTTCAGGACCGGAACCGTCCTTTTTTGTCACACGAATCCCCTTTGAAGAAGCAAACTCGAGAAGTTCTTCCCTGTCATTAAGAATATTCTCAGCCACACCTCCAATTTCAGTGAGAGATGTCAACAATGGAATGCGATTCCATTTACCTGCAAATTTGATTTCTTCATCTTGATAAATTACTGAGGTTGAACCTGTAACTTCAAGGGCTACATCACGGAACATCTCCTCAGTCAAATCCATTAGGTCTTCAAAAGTAGCATATGCCTGATAAAATTCAAGCATTGTAAACTCAGGATTATGTCTTGTTGAAATACCCTCGTTCCTGAAATTCCTGTTTATTTCAAAAACTCTTTCAAATCCACCAACTACAAGCCGTTTTAAATATAGTTCAGGAGCGATACGCAGAAAAAGGTCTATTCCAAGTGCTTTATGATGTGTAACAAAGGGGGTTGCCTCAGCTCCTCCGGGAATTGGATGCATCATTGGAGTTTCCACTTCAAGGTAATCCCGTTTAAGAAGAAATGTTCTTATAGCCTGAATTATTTTACTCCTTTTTATAAATAATTCACGTACTTCCTCATTCATAAGCAGATCAAGATAACGTTTCCTATAACGTTTTTCAGGGTCTTTTAAACCATGAAACTTTTCAGGGAGAGGTCTTATAGACTTACATAGAAGTGTCATTTCATCTGCAAGTAGGGTCCACTCCCCTGTCTTGGTTTTAAAAATTCCTCCTGAAAGTCCAACAAAATCTCCTACATCAAGCTGTTTAAATAGATTGTATGCTTCATCGCCTACCTTATCCTTCCTGATATATGCCTGCATTTGCCCGGTTCTATCTCTAAGCCTTATAAAAGATGACTTACCGAATTTGTTTATAGCCATCATTCGACCGGCAATTGTAAATACCGTTTCATTTTCCGAAATAGAATCTGATAGTCCCTCAATCATTCTTTTAATATCTTTTATAGTATTTGTGACTATAAAATCATTAGAAAAAAGGTTAACATTTGAACTTGCCAGCTCATTCAGCTTATCTCTTCTTTTTTGTAAAACATCACTCGTTTTTTCCATAATTCAAAAATACCTGTATGATTTATATAGCCCCCAAATCTAAAATAGATCCAAAACAAAAACTCTTGTTAAAAAATCAGGAGACCACTACATTATTGTTTTAAAAGTTGGTCAGGTTTAGCTATCCCATTTGCCGATATGTGTCAAGACCAAGTTAATAAACAACATGACTTATATTCATTATTAAATCGTATATAAATTCCTGCAGTTATGTTAGTAAAGTGGTATAAAATAACCGGTATTGTTTTGCCTCACAGCATGTTTAAGAAATTTAATACCTCAAACTATATATGCTTATTTACATGCATTTAAAAAACCTGTTTTACCGGAATTAAAAGCAAAAACAGGCTTTAAAAAAAATATAAAATCAATTTACCATACTAATTGCTGATGAACTCGTAAAAAGCATATTTGATGGATAAGAAAAATCTTCATATATGAGGAATAGAGTTTAGCCAGGCTGAAAGCATACATTTAGCATATCTAAGGTCTGGTCAAATGCTATAACACTTTAGATGGAGACTATTTACGACACCACCACCTGTTTGAAATTCAAAGAAATTGTTGTCCCCACACCCGGCTCACTTTCAACATCAAGACGGGTATTATAAGATTCCATAATTCTGTGTACTATAGAAAGGCCAAGGCCGTTTCCATGGGTTTTAGTTGTAAAAAAAGGTACAAATATAGTTTTAATTGTTTCTGAAGTCATACCACAGCCATTGTCGGTTATTCTGATGAAGGCATTTTGGTTTGGTCCTGAATATAATTTTATATTAATTTCACCTTCATGTTCAATTGATTCAGCAGCATTCAAAAGAAGATTCCATAGAATTTGACGGAGATGCCCAGGGTCTATTTCTATCATTATCCTGGAATCAAATTCCTTTGAAAAAGTAATCCGTCCACTATGAATGTCATCCTTTTCGAACAGGCAGACAATTTCTTCAAGAACTATATCCAGACTTACTACTTCAACATTTCCGTGCTGGGGTTTTGCAAATAAAAGAAAGTTATTCACCAAATCGCTCAAACGGTCTGCTTCACGCAAAATTATCTGCATTAGCTTGTCATTATCTACTACATCAGACTGTCCATCTTCTCTGAGCAATTGTATCGAACCTGAAAGAGAGGCCAGAGGATTCTTGATCTCATGTGCAAGTCCTGCTGCCATTTCACCAATAGCAGCCATCTTTTCGACTCGTTGCACATGATCTTCAAGAGTAATCAACTCTTTTTTCGCTTTTCTCTCCTGCTCCGCTAAAAACCCGCTAAGAAATGCTACACCAAAACAGGCAATCATTGTTGTCAAGACCTTATAGCAGACGAAGCTCCATTCATAATCTGCATATACAAGACTGTCCTGAATATTAAGCGGCTTGAGAATATCAAGATATTCAAGGTCAACCATAATTCCATACTGAACGCTGCATAACATAGCCGTAATCATGCTGCCTCTCCTGAAAAGAAGCATACTTGCACAGATAATTACAAGAAGATAAAGAAATGTAAAAACACTTGAAAAACTCCCGGTTACAAAAATTATCAGGGTAATAATAAAGGTATCAATTCCAAGCTGAACATACACAAAGGAAATATATTGCTTAACGTACTGAAATATAATAAGATATATTAATGAGAGCGTCAGTATCCCGCAGATCAGGCCATAAAGAAATAACAGTGGGAAGGCGGTGGGTGAAGTATTTTCACTAAGCCGGAAAGCAATTGTAGAACCTAAAAGCAGGGTACCAAACAATACCCTGAAAAACATAAGCCATTTAAGCTTTCCATAGTAGTCGTTTTCAGGTATTTCGGGGGTATTCTTCATGAACGCTTAAATAAGTATAAGAAGGGTAAGGATTATGAATATTGAGTTTTTTGCAAAAAGCCCCAATCTGTTCAAAAAGCACTATCGATTCTACCTTTCGGTATAAAATAATGTACTGCGTTTATAAGTTAGCCTTAAAGTCAGTTATATTGGATTTGAACAAGAATCTTACATTTTTCAAAGGTCACATATATAAAATAAAACCCGCGCCGGTCGGGGATGAACTTACAAAAAAATACATGTATCCGTATAACAATACCCTGTTTTATCAGCCGATTGCTCCTGCCATCTTAAATATTGGAAGGTACATGGAAACAACAAGGCCACCAATTACAACACCAAGAAATACCATCATCATAGGCTCAATAGCTGCTGTAAGACCTTCAACAGCAGAATCAACTTCATCATCATAAAAATCTGCAATTTTTCCAAGCATGGTATCAAGAGCCCCTGTTGATTCACCAACTGCGATCATCGAACAGACCATGTTAGGGAAGACACCGGTTTCCAAAAGAGGATCAGACATGGTACGGCCTTCAGAAATTCCAGCCCTGACACCATAAATGGCCTTTTCAATAGTTTTATTTCCAGCAGTTTTTGCGACTATATCAAGAGATTCAAGAATTGACACGCCACTCGACATCATTGTACTCATTGTACGTGTAAATTTTGACACTGCAACTTTTCTTAACAGATTTCCGAATACCGGTAATTTCAGGAAAAGATCATCCATTAATTCCTCCCCTTTAGGAGTACTATAAAACCTTTTGTAGGCAAAAATAAAAAGCCCCAAACCACCGAGCATATAAACGATATTACCTTTAACAAAATTACTTAAATTAACAACTATTTGCGTTGGAATCGGCAGATTTTTTCCAAGACCTGCAAACATATCCTGGAAAACCGGTATAACAAAAACAAGTATAACACAAACAACAATAACAGCAATTACGATAGTTATCATCGGATACATCATGGCGCTTTTTACCTGTGCTTTAAGTTTCGCAGCTTTCTCAAGATATGCCGCAAGTCTCTGAAGAATTACATCAAGTATACCACCAGCTTCACCGGCAGCAATCATATTTACAAAAAGGTTATCAAACAGATCTGGAAATCTCCCAAGAGCATCGGCAAGAGTCTGACCTCCTTCAACATCCTCTTTTATTTTTTTAAGTATTTTTTTAAATGCGGGATTTTCCTGCTGGGTGAAAAGAATGTCAAGACATTGAATAATTGGAAGTCCAGCGTCAATCATGGTGGAAAACTGCCTTGCAAAAACAATAATATCTTCCCCGGTAATCTTGGGCTGAAACATTGCAATATTTTCAAATAAGTCTTTCGGTTTTTCCTTGATCTTGGAAGGTATTATTTTCTGTCTTATAAGTTTGGTTCGAACAGCATCCTCATTAGGTGCTTCCTCTTCACCCTTTACTTTTTTATTACTACTGTCGTTACCAACCCATAGATATACCGGCATAATCCCCCCTTTTTAAATATGGAGAAAAAAATAATTTGTATCACCTTGAAAATATAATTACAAACAATTATTACAAATAATTATTGATCAAATAGCTAAACACATAATAGCTTGCCAAGTGATCTTCCTTGACAAAGCAAAGTAATTGACCTGGCACAATACAAACAAATTATGTCGAACCTATGCCAAGCATTAAAACAAAGTACTAACCGGATTTACTATGATGATGATTACTCCAAATCCAGTTATCAACATTATATTTACTAAAAAAATATAATTTACGACTTTATAGCAATATAAAAAAGCCCTCTTTGCATTTTTTTCTTCTTAATCTCACCTCTTTCAACGAGAGAATCAAGGTGATTTTGTACTTTTTCCAGGTCAAATCCTAATATTTGAGAAACGTCTTCAGCTGTGCATGGTCTTCGTTTTATTGTGGTGAGAATTTGTTTATTATTATTACCTGCAATGATTTTATTATTATACTTGGAGTCGAATAAGTCAATAATTTCTGCATTATACAAGGAGCTGCTAATAAATGCCAATACTTTTTTATCCGCCGGCTTCACCCAGTGCTCAGTTCCCGGCCTGTCAATTGTATTCAATTGTATCTTGTCAGGTTTTATACGGCTTATTAGTTGGCGAATTTCGCTTAACTCTGAATCATTATCATTTATATCCGGTATTACAAAGAATTCAACCCAAAAATCATTTTTAAACTCCTTTCTGAAACTTATCAGCCCATCAATAACTTTTGAGAGTTTCAGTTCACTATGGGGACGATTTATAGCATTGAATACAGCTTCAGTAGCTGCATCAAGAGAAGCTACCACTAAATCTACTGTAAGAATACTTTGCCTGACTTTATCCTGATATAATTGCGTACCGTTTGTAAGTAAAGCAATCTTGTATTCGGGATATTCATATTTCAGAAAGTTTATAATGTTCCCGATACATTTATTTAGTGTTGGCTCTCCCGAGCCGGAAAAAGTTATATAATCCAGCTCCGGCTTACTCTTTAATATTTTGTTAAGTTCTTCACAGATTAATGTTTCAGAGATATAATCTTTTCTATCAAGAGTCAAATTAGTAGTTTTCCCGCACTCACAATAAATACAATCAAGAGTGCATGTCTTATGGGGCATAATATCCACACCAAGAGACATTCCCAAACGCCTTGACGGAACAGGGCCGAAAACATACTTATATTTCATATACTATTTACTACCTGATTTCACAAAAATTAATAATCTGAAACGGATATTTACTCAATAATTAATATAAATTACTATCATAATCAAAATTAAACAACAACTGCTTTATATCTTTTATATATCTTGATCTTGAAAAACTATTATATATATGTGTATCTATGTGAAGGAATCGTAATAAGGAAATATTTGTGATTATTTGTGTAACTTTTTCAGGTATAAGCTTAACTTACTGAGCAGGTTAAACAGTGACGAACAATAAAAAAAAAGATGGTCTTACAATCATTACAACTCATATCAATGCAGATTTTGATGCATTAGCATCCATGCTTGCCGCCCAGAAACTTTACCCTGAATCAATTGTTGTCTTTCCCGGATCAAATGAAAAAAACTTAAGGGATTTATATGTAAATTCAATGTCTTATAAGTGCAATGCGGCAGATATTAAAGATATAAATTTTCAGGAAATTAAAAAACTTGTCCTTGTTGATACAAGGCGAAGGAACAGAATAGGGGCGTTTTCGACACTTGCTGATAAACAGGATATTGAAATTCATATATATGATCATCACCCCAGAAGGGCTGATGATATTGTTTCTCATTACGACGTTTATGAACCTACAGGTGCTAATGTTACAATTTTGACCCAGATAATACAGGAAAAAGAAATTAATATCTCTCCTGAAGAAGCAACAACTATGTGTATAGGTATTTATGAGGATACCGGTTCATTCACCTTTTCTTCAACTACTGAAAAAGACCTGAATGCTGCAGCTTTTCTTTTGTCAAAAGGTGCAAATATAAACACTGTTTCAGATATGATATCAAGAGAAATTGATCATCAACAGATCAACCTATTGAACGATATGATAAATTCAGCAGCGAATCATAAAATAAACGGTGTAGATATTGTAATAACAACTGTTTCAATAGATACCTACATGCAGGATTTTGCTTTTTTAGTTCATAAAATGCAGAAAATGGAAAGTATAAATGCAATTTTTGCGATTGTACGCATGGATAATAAGATATATATTGTGGCACGAAGTAGAATAACTGAAGTTGATGCGGGAGGTATTCTTATACCATTGGGTGGAGGGGGGCACCCTTATGCAGGATCTGCTACAATTAAAGATAAAACCCTTGCCCAGACAGAATACCAGCTCATTAAAATTCTAAATGAAAAGATCAAACCTTCAAGGCGTGCAAAGGACATTATGTCCTCTCCGCCAATTACCATAAAACCGGATATTTCAATTAAAGAAGCAGGCCACATACTTACCCGGTATAATATAAATGCTCTGCTAGTTACGGAATCAACCAACAAAAATGATAAACTCCTGGGTTTTATCTCACGCCAGATTATCGAAAAAGCTATGTTTCATAAGCTGTATAATATTCCTGTGCAGGAATATATGACAACTGAAATTGCTTCTGTGAAACCTGATACAGACCTCCTTGAAATTCAGGATAAAATCATTGATCACAATCAGAGAATTCTCCCGGTAATAGAAAAAAATAAAATCATGGGTGTGATCACTCGCACAAATCTTCTTAACATTCTGATACACCAATATCAAAATAAATCAAAAAAAGCTCTTGCACCTTTAAAAGGGGTGACACATGCAAGAACTAGAAATGTCCTTAAGTTTATGAGAGAGCGGCTTTCCCACCATACTATGGAAATCCTGAAATCCATTGGAGAAGTTGCAAATGACTTAGGGTTTAATGCATATGTTGTAGGAGGATTTGTCCGAGATCTCTTTTTATACAGGGAAAACGAAGATATTGATATTGTTATTGAAGGTGATGGTATATCATTTGCAAAAAAATATTCAAACATAGTGAAAGGCCGCGTTCATTGCCATGAAAAGTTTGGTACTGCAGTTATTATCTTCCCGGATGGTTTTAAAATCGATATAGCATCCGCCAGGATGGAATACTACAAGTTTCCTGCAGCCCTTCCTGTCGTTGAAATGAGTTCAATAAAACTTGATCTTTTCCGAAGAGATTTTACTATTAACACTTTATCAATTCAGCTTGCACCTGAAAATTTTGGAACATTAATTGATTTCTTCTCGGCCCTTAGAGACATTAAAGACAAAGCTATTAGAATTCTTCATAATTTAAGCTTCGTTGAGGATCCTACACGCGTATTTCGCGCAATACGATTTGAACAGCGATTCGGTTTCACAATCGGAAAACTTACATCCGGTCTAATAGAAAATGCAGTAAAAATGGATTTCTTTAAAAAACTTAGCGGGAAAAGAGTATTTGCAGAGCTACGTCAGATTTTTAAAGAAGAGAACCCGACTCCGGCAATCATAAGGCTTAACAATTATGACCTCCTAAAATTCATTCATCCTTCACTAAAACTTGACAAAAAAGTTATTGAAATACTTAACTCTGTTAAAAAAGTACTTACATGGCATGATTTGCTTTTCCTGGAAGAATCATATATGAAATGGGCCGTTTATTTCCTCGCACTTATCAGCCATTGTGATAAGAAAACTTCGGAAGAAATTTGTATTAATCTCAAACTTGCACAACGATATAAACTGCTTTTTTGCGAAAATCGTTTTGAAGCAGATAAGTCTCTCTCATGGATAGAACAAAACATGCCTCTGGAAAACAGCACTCTATACAAAAAACTATCCGGTATTAAAACCGAACTGATTTTATATATGATGGGTTCGACAAAAAAAGAACAATTAAAGCGATTAATATCACTATACTTCACCCAACTTAGGCAAACAAAAATTTTGATAAAAGGTAATGACCTTATCAAGTTAGGTGTAGAACCCGGACCTGTTTTCAGTAAAATTATGGGAGAAGTTTTGAATGCCAGGTTAAATGGCCGGTTAAAAACAAAAAAAGATGAAATTGATTATGCAATAGAACTTATTTCAACCTGAAAAATTTATTATTCAAAAGATGAATGTTTGCAAAATATTTACAAAACACATATTGAAAAGTTATTTTTTTAAATTTAAAATTGACCTTAGCTTAGGAGAAACACACTTATTATCTAAAGGGATCATAACACTGATGCAGAATTAAACTCCGTAATTACGAAATGTACTATCTTTACGCAAAAGTTTTATCTAAGATTATCCCCGGTTAAGCCCTTAAATCAATATCATAAATAATCATTTTATTTTTGAAAGTAAGTACGGAGTTGTAATTTAAAAAAACAGGAGCAACTAAATGACAGGAAAGAAAAGAATATTAAGCGGGATGCGCCCCACAGGCCCCCTTCACCTTGGGAACCTCCACGGTGCACTCGCAAACTGGATAAAACAGCAGGACAACTATGATTGTTTTTTCTTCATCGCTGACTGGCATGCATTAACAAGTGATTATGAAGATACAGGTTCCATCCCTGATAATATAAGAGATATGATGGTTGACTGGCTAAGCACAGGACTGTCTCCTGAAAAAAGCACACTTTTTGTTCAATCACAGGTTAAGGAGCATGCTGAGCTTTTTCTATTACTTTCAATGATAACACCTGTACCCTGGCTTGAAAGGAACCCTACATATAAAGACCAGATACTTCAGCTTTCGAACAAGGACCTTTCAACATTTGGCTTTTTGGGATATCCGGTACTACAGGCTTCAGATATTATAATTTATAAAGCGGATTGTGTCCCGGTAGGTATTGATCAGGTCCCGCATGTGGAAATTACTCGTGAAATTGCCAGGCGTTTCAACAATTTTTATGGTGAAGTCTTTCCGGAACCAAAAGCATTATTGACTAAAACCCCAAAGATACTCGGCCTTGACCGCCGAAAAATGAGTAAAAGTTATAATAATGCAATATACCTGTCCGACAACAATGAAACTATCGCCTCAAAAACGGCAAAGATGATAACCGATCCTCAACGTGCAAAAAAAAGTGATCCCGGTAACCCTGAGATCTGCAATGTGTTTGATTTTCATAAAATGTATTCAAACATTGATACTATATCAGAGGTCAATGAAAATTGCCGTAAAGCAAAAATTGGCTGTGTTGAATGTAAAAAAAATATGACTGTAAACCTAATAAAAGCCCTCGAGCCAATATGCGAGAAAAGAGCATATTATGTATCTAAACCTGATCTTGTTGATGACATTTTTAAAACAGGTACCAATAAGGCAAGAAGTGTTGCTCAAAAAACCATGGAAGAGGTAAGGTCGGTTGTAAGGATATAAAAGAATGCTGATGGAAAACTATTATTTCGGATAATTTATATGTCGAACGAGATTTATAAAATAAAAATGGATGTTTTTGAGGGTCCTATGGACCTGCTAATTCATTTGATCAGAAAAGCAGAGGTAGACATTTATGATATCCCAATAGCTTTAATAACAAGCAAGTTCCTTTCATATATTGACTGGATGAAAAAAATGAACATAGATTTCGCAGGTGATTTTCTTGTTATGGCCGCCACATTAACTCAAATAAAATCAAAAATGCTTCTCCCGGTTCATGAAGGTGACGAAGATGAAGACCCCCGCATGGAAATTATCAGGCCGCTTGATGAATACCTCCATATGAAATCTGTTGCTGAACAATTATACCAGCGAAACCTCCTGGGACAGGATACTTTTATCAGGAAATCCGACAATAAAGACTTTTTGCCTCATGATGGTGATGAGATAATACAGGTAGGTCTGTTTGACCTTATAGATGCATTCCAGAAAATTCTTGATAAAATCCCTGCTGAACATAAAATAGATCTTACTTCTGACAGAATATCAGTACAGGACAGGATCTCTGAAATTGTAAATATTCTTGAGGAACAGGGATCGGTGATTTTTACAGAAATTTTTTCTGACAACTGCACTAAAAATGAAATAATTGTTACTTTCCTTGCTATCCTTGAAATGATAAAACTTAGTCTTATTCAGGCAGTTCAACATATTCAAACTGGAATTATAAGGATATTTTATTTATAATGAAAAGCATTAAGAATAACACATTAAAACACTGTGAATAAACATTATGGATAATATTAAAAATATAATTGAAAGCCTGCTTTTTGTTTCAGATAAACCACTTAAAATCGAACAGATCAAAATTGTGCTTGAGGAGGCAGAAACAAAAGAGATTCGTAATGCTTTGTCGGAAATGATGGAAGAATATGATACTCGCAAAAGCAGTTTTTACCTCAGTGAGGTTGCCAATGGATTTCAGCTTCGTACAAGGCCCGAATACAAAAAATGGATATCTCGCCTTATACAGCCGAGTCCTTTCCGTATGAGTAGTGCGGCTATGGAAACGCTTGCAATTATTGCGTACAGACAACCAATAATAAGGGCTGACATTGAGCATATTCGAGGAGTTGACTCAGGAGGTATAATTCGTAACCTTATGGAAAAAAAACTGGTAAGAGTTCTAGGGCGAAAAGATATCCCCGGACGTCCTCTTATATATTCAACCACAAAACATTTCCTGGAATTATTTAACTTAAAAAATTTAAAAGATCTGCCGTCTGTTAAAGAAATTGCAGAACTTAAAGACCTTGCGAACATTGAGGACCCTACAGAGTAAATATAACTGATTAATAATTGATCATCTGATTATTTTATTTTCCTTATAAACAATATAAAATATGTTATTTAATAACTGGGATCAAAAATGCCGATATATGAATTTTATTGTAAAAACTGCAATACCATCTTTAATTTTTTCTCACAAAGAATAAATACAACTAAAAAACCCAAATGCCCTGAATGTAAAACTAAAATCCTTTCGAGACAAATGTCTGTTTTTGCATATACTGGAAGCGCAAAAGAAAACAGTGAAATTGAGGGTCTTCCTTTTGATGAAAACAAAATGGAAAAAGCAATGCATCTGCTGGAAAGAGAGGCAGAAAATATCAATGAAGATGATCCTCGGCAGGCTGCAGACCTAATGCGTAAGCTAACTGACATGACCGGCCTTGAACTTGGAGATGGTATCAATGAAGCATTAAGCAGAATGGAACAAGGAGAGGATCCCGATGTAATCGAAGCTGAAATGGGCGATATTCTTGATGGGCAGGATCCTTTTCTCCTATCCGGGAAAAAAGGAAAAAAAAGGAAATCAAAACTATCAGAGCCTTTTAGAGATAACAAATTATACGATCTTTAGCTCTTGAGGAACTCGTAAAAAGTATAACCGATGGCTAAGTAAAAA
>JABHLN010000027.1:0-18076 GCA_018693105.1 Desulfobacterales bacterium
ATCTTTAAAAGAGTGTCAGACTGATATTCAGTTCTGAAAAAGGATATAAAAAAATGAATACTATAAATTCGGATACCAAAAGTGACGACAAAGAAGAAACTCTTGAAGCCATAATTAGGTGTATTCCAATTCTTGAAAAGATTGTGGACAGTTCCGAACTTCTGGAGCACTTACCGGAAACCGAACGAATAGCCCTTATAACCGCGGCAGGGAAAATATCCCGACCCGACCGTAAAGAGATTAAAAAACGGAACAAGGAAAGAAAACGGCAAAAACATGAAGCTATTGCGGCAAAAGAGCGCCGGTTAAGGGCGGCCACAGGAATTCGAAAGGCCAGGGAAGCCTCAGTCTATACTGCTCCCTTAAAGATTTCATTAGCTGATAATAAGCCTGATAATGAAGATCCGGCACAAACACTAAAAACGCCCCGCAACTGCTATGTGTGCAAGGCTGAGTTTATTAATCTGCATCATTTTTATGACACCATGTGCCCGGAATGTGCGGAATTAAATTACCAGAAACGTTTCCAGACAGCTTCTCTGAAAGGGCAGGTAGCATTGATTACAGGCTCCAGACTAAAAATCGGATACCAGGCCACATTGATGATGCTAAGGGCAGGAGCCAGGGTGATAGCAACAACCCGTTTCCCGAATGATTCAGCCATAAGATTTTCCGGGGAACCGGATTTTCCAGACTGGGGGGACAGACTCCAGGTGTACGGGCTGGACCTTCGCCACACCCCAAGTGTGGAACTTTTTACCGATTATATCAAAGATACCTATCAGCGCCTGGATATCCTCATTAACAATGCCGCCCAGACTGTACGGCGCCCACCAGGATTTTATGCACATCTCATGGAAAATGAAACAAAGGCGTTAGCAGAATTACCTATTGATACCCGGACCATTCTGGGACAATATCAAACCTGTATCTCCAGGCTGGAACACGGCCGTGTAGAAAGTACAGATAAAAAAAATGCTTTATCCGTTACCTGGGACGGCACTGCACCGGGGGTGGGGTTACGCATGTCCGCACGTCTTTCCCAGATTCCCTATTCATATGACCATTCCCTGAATGTTCCGGAGGTATTTCCGGCAGAAAAGCTGGATGCCGATCTCCAGCAGGTGGATCTCAGGAAAACCAATTCCTGGCGGCTGCGGCTAGGAGAGATCCAGACCTCGGAAATGCTGGAGATCCAGCTGGTAAACTCCATAGCTCCTTTTGTATTGTGCAACCGGCTGGCAGATCTGATGAAAAAAGATTACACAGGACAAAAACATATAGTTAATGTTTCAGCCATGGAAGGTAAGTTCCTTAGATTTAAAAAAGGCAGCCGCCATCCCCATACCAATATGGCCAAGGCCTCTCTAAATATGCTCACCCATACATCGGCAAGTGATCTGGCCAAATACGGAATTTTCATGAATGCTGTTGACACCGGCTGGGTTACCGATGAGGATCCTGCCGTGCTGGCCAGGCTTAAGCAGAAGCGCCATGATTTCCAGCCGCCCCTGGACATTGTAGACGGAGCGGCAAGGGTCTGCGACCCTTTTTTTCACGGCATTATAACTGAAAAACACTGGTGCGGTAAATTTCTAAAGGATTATTTTCCAATTGACTGGTAACCTCAGGCATGAAATATGAATAAATTAATCCTCAAAACTCTATAGAATTGCCTAAATGCAAAAATGCCTGTTAAAATAATAATTTATTTAATGCTTGACTTTTATTTCTATTCCGAATAAGTATTCGTGCGTAGCGCTGATATAAGAGACGCGCAAAAGTTTCCTCCTTAAGGTGTACATCCCAAATCTTCATATGTGGTTACTCCAAAAGTTAGAAGCTATTTTTTTTATTTTTTATTACAGGAGATTTACAACATGGCAAATGGTATCGTAAAATGGTTTAACGACTCAAAAGGCTTTGGTTTTATCGAACAAGAAGACGGTGGAAAAGATGTCTTCGTGCATCATTCAGGCATAAACTCATCAGGTTTCAAATCCCTCAATGAAGGGGACCGTGTTTCATTTGATATTGAAGAAGGACCTAAGGGGCCTTCAGCTACAAATGTAACAGTAGTTTAGTTAACCGTTTTATTTGCTTTAAAAAAAAGTTATTTCGGTGACTTGAATGATAAAGTCCCTGGACGAATACCGTCCAGGGACTTTTTTTTTGCCGGGCATATATAAAGAAGACCTTGTAAAAAGTCATAAGAAAGGCTTTGCAGTTAGGATTGATGCGGCACAACGCAAATATATTTAAAGATATTGAGGTGAAATGAAATTTGATAAATACCATATTTCGGAAGATATTAAGAAAAATCTTGCCGGATTAGGGTTTAAAAAGCCCACGGATATTCAGTTTAAATCAATCCCGTCGATACTGAAAGGAGAGGATGTATTAGCTATTGCCCAAACCGGTACAGGCAAAACCCTTGCTTTTGCCATCCCGGTTATTGACAGGATTCACAGTTTCAAAAGCAGCAAACGTACTTCTGGTATAAAATGCCTTGTAATGGTCCCTACAAGGGAACTGGCCATGCAGATCGGTGAAGTTTTTATTCAATTGTCCAGGCATACCAAAGTCAAGAGTTATGCACTATACGGAGGGGTTGAACAGGATGCCCAGATCAAAAAGCTGGAGGCTGGTATTGATATACTGATTGCCACACCGGGACGAATGTTTGATCTTATAAGTCAGGGATATATTAAAATTAAGGGTATTCACACCCTTGTACTGGATGAGGCAGACCGGATGCTTGACAAGGGTTTTATAGAGGATATCATATCTGTAAAGAGAAAGCTTCCCGGAAAACACCAGACCCTTTTCTTCTCTGCAACAATAAACAAAGAGATTAAAAAGCTTGCCTATTCCCAGGTTAAAAGCACAGCTATTCGTATCCAGATATCTCCGGAAGATCCGGTTTCAAAAAATGTTTCCCACTTTGTTATGTTTGTTGAAATGGATGATAAAAGGTTTTTTCTGGAACGATTTATAAATGAAAACCCTGAAAGCAGGATTATTGTATTTGTGAGAACACGGGTCCGGGCAGAAAGAGTGTCAAAAGCAATGGAACGGGTTGGAATAAAAGTATTTGCAATTCATGGAGAAAAAGACCAGGCCCATAGATCGAATGTGATGGAACGATTCAAAAGAGGAGATCGTAATATCCTTATTGCCACTGATGTCAGCGCAAGAGGAATTGATATCCCTGATGTTCATTACGTGGTAAACTATGACATGCCTGTTGAGCCTGAATACTATGTTCACAGGGTTGGCAGAACAGGGCGCGCTTTCAGTAAAGGAGATGCAATATCATTTTGCAGCAGCGAAGAGAAAGAGCAGCTTGAAGCCATACAAAAACTCCTGAATAAAAAGATCGAAGAAATCAAAATCAGCAAGAAGAAATACTCCCTTGCCCTTGAACATCCGTCTGATGAAGCAAGTATAGAAGATCTTATACGGGAACAGGAGGTTTGGGAAAAGAAGAAAAGGAAAAAGAGGAAGAAAGGGAAAAAGTAATGAGTAACAGGTACATTTTTCTATATTCAATTCTGCTTTGCTTATTATTTTACTCCATAGCCGGATGTATTAAAAAACAGGGCATATTACCAGGACAGGAGACCTTGCCCAAGAAAAAGACACAGACAGGTTGCGCAGAATGTCACGAAAGGCTCACGGAAGTATTACCGGAGAAGCATATATCAGTTGCACAGGAAAACCTTCCAAGCTGCATTGAATGTCATTCCGGGAAAGACTCTTCAGGGGATGTAACCTTTGACCGGATTATACACCTTGCGCACTATTCAATTGAAGATTCCCCTGAAAGCTGCTGGTCCTGTCATGAAATCGATAGCAAAGGTCTTTTCAGGCTTACCGGAGTTGAAAATAAAAAAGGTGTGGATATTGAGAAAGAAATTGTAGAAAAGATGAACCCTTATTTCCTCTCATGGGCAACTTCGGATTATCTTGACAACAAACATGCAGAAAAAAATATAAACTGCAGGCCCTGCCACGATTCATCCTTTCCTGACTGGGCTCCTACAATGGATGAATGCTTAACATGCCATGTCAGCTATGAACATATTTCAGAACTTACAAAGGATGTAGAGCCGAATCCCCATCTTTCACATTACATAGATCTTCGATGTACGGTTTGCCACAAATCACATGAAGCTTCAAAACTTTACTGCGACAAATGCCACAAATTTGACCTGAAGGTCCCATAATGAGGCCTTTGCATAACATTCCTTTTTGATCAAAAAAAACCCGCAGTATTTCCATTGCGGGTTTAATTTATTATTTAAGTTCAAATAAACTCGTATAAACTGCAACCGATGGCTAAGTATAAATCTTCATATACAAGGCATACTGCCTGGCCTGGCGTGAAGGCATACATGTAGTATGTCGAACGTCTGGCCAGGCAGTATAACGCAGTAGATGGAGACTTTTACGACGCCATCGAGGGTTTCTCTGAGGCGGCATTCTTACCTGCAATCCGTCCAAAGCAGATATTTGCCGCAAGTGCGGTACCACTTCCGGGGTAATAAGGACCTATCCAGCCCCCTGTTGTCATTCCACCGGCGTACAATCGCGGTATCTTTTTACCGTTGACATCTATAACCTGGGTATCAGTATTTATTTTAACTCCCCCGCATGAGCCCAGACTTATCGGATTTACAAGTGTAGCATAAAAGGGTGGACTAACTATTGGCTTTAATCCTGTTTTTTTGTTAAAGACGGTATCCTTACCCCTGGCTGTATCTTTGTTCCACTTATTCAATGTGAGTTCAAGGATTGAAGCGTCTACACCCATGGATACTGCCAATTCTCCGATGGTAGACCCTTTCTTTACTTTTCCTTCGGCCACCTCTTTTTTCAGGTCATCACTGAAGTTCGTAAGGTCACCACCCAGAGCTTTTCCGCCCATCTTCCTGGCATCCTCATCAAAAATGGCCCATGCCATATGATCTTCCTGGGAGAAGACAGATCTCATTGCATAAGCATAATGAGCAGCTTCATTAACAAAACGCTGACCGTATTTATTCACCCAGATTCCCGGTACTATAGCCTGGCCGCGCATTATAGGAGCAATACCGATGGCGTGATTGACAAGGCCAATAACACCACCCATGCCGGCTAAATCAGCTCCAACAGCCATGGCCATCCTTATGCCGTCACCAGTATTTGTTGGTGCACCATAGCAAACACCGGTCTTTAGCGTCCATAATTGCTGGGGCGAAAAGGTGCGTGCCATTTCCTTATTATGATCAAAACCACCGCTTGCAAGAATAACAGCTCTTTTTGCCTTTACGTAAATCTTTCCTTTCTCACCATGGGCCATCACACCGGTTACACCTTCAGTATTATCATAGATTAATGTCTTTACAGGAGTGTCAAACATGAATTTAACGCCCAGCTTTCTGGCAAGTCGATAAAGAATCTTAACATGGGTTCTCCCTGTACCTATCTTTTTATTGTCCTTCTCATCCTGAATAGAATGAATCCGTGGGGAAAAAAGTTTCGGATCTACGCCGGGAATTGTAGTGTCTGTGATAACCGAGGAGTAAATAAGACCATGAGACTTTAACCATTTCATATTGTCGTCAGTCGTGTCTGTCATTACTTTTACTAATTGAGGATCAATTATATCTTCACCCACTTTGGTAAAGAACTTATATTGTTTCCTGTTACTATCCCCTTTAACACCTGCAGCTTTCTGGGCATCTGTACCTGCTGCCTGGATCATCCCGCCGGAAACAGTTGTAGTCCCGCCAACCACAGGAGCTTCTTCCAGAACGATGACTTTAGCCCCTTCCTCCCTTGCTGTAATAGCTGATATAAGCCCTGCACCGCCTGCGCCTACAATCAAAACATCGGTTTTCAAATCCCATTTACCGGGTACATCCTTGTGGGAAGCAGCTTCCGCCCTGTTAATATCCATACCGGTAAGGGCCAATGTTCCCACAGCAGCGGCAGTTCCCTTTAATAAACCTCTCCTGCTGACACCTTTTTTATTTTTTTGTTCTGACATTTTTCTTTTTCCTTTCAGGATCACCTGTATATACTAAGACCCTTCATAAAAGGTTAAATAGAATAACTTTTCAGAGATTTTTGTCGAAAACATGAGCAGACTAAAGTATATATACAAAAAGGCAGGAAGAATGTCCACACCGTACTTACACAACTCTCATCTCTTGATGGACACTATTTAGGGTAAGAGGCATAAAAGCTATGCCCGGGGAATATTCTAAAAATATAAAGTGACTTCTTAGAAAACATCCCCGGGCATTGTACTTTGCCTTTATTTCAAAAAATAATAATTACAGATTAAAAATTATATCCAGCAGTAAATGTAAGTTCACTGGAACCGATTAAAGTAGAGAATGCACCTGCCGCAGCTGTCTTATTACCAAAGACTGCAGACTGGGCAAGCTTGAAATACCAGGGTCCCATTATCTTTGAAATCCCAATACTTGTGTACAATACACCAACGGGTTCATACATAACAAAAATCGATACCGGCACACTGCCGTGGTCATAGTCGGTAGATAATGAAGCTGTAAAACGATAATAATCTTCCTCTGCTGCATTTCCGGATGTTGCCTCATCATAACCTGCAATACGACGTACGTACGCCTCGTATGAGCCATTTAAAGCAGACTTTGTACCTTTAATGTGATCCGGAATAAACTGGATCGCACTTGAATAGCCTACAAGACCCTGCCAAACACCGTAAGTTTCATAACCTCTCATCCCGTTTGCCATTCCTAAGGGACCCAGATCCATAAATGTATTGGTATCGGTATAGGAACCCTCAAAAGTAATAACAGCTTCCAGAGGTTCGAAATAATAGTTGCCTGAAAAACCGCCCATTTGCTGATCAGGATGTCTCCAGTAGATTGTGGACCCGGTAGCTGTAAATATTTCAGAAAAGTCCATGGCCATCATATCCTGATAACCGTCATAAAAATACAGCTCCATATGAAAAGAGCTGATATCAAAGCTTACTCTTGCGGCGAATTCCATATTTTCAGTGCCTGAAGAAGGTACCACCTGTTCTATTCCGGTAGCTCCAAACGCGGAACTCATAGCAGCAAACCCCCCGCCATAAGGAGCGGCCCAGAAATCTGTATTCGGGTCATTGTCGTTTCCTATGGGGAAAAGCATGGGTGTAATCTCGGGAATTGCTATAAGCTGAAGATTAAGGGTATCAAAAATACCGACAGAGTTTTTGCTTATATCAAATCGTGCCATCCAGAGCGGAAGTCTTGTATCTTCCGGCAATGTAAATGAGGCGGAGTTTGTCATGTCCAAAGGATTTAACACACTTGTAATCGTAAATGATAAAGTTTCACCCCATGGAACTATCTGTCGTCCGAGACGTAATTTGTATGTTGTGTTCGTCGGAGCTTCATAAATAAAATCCAAAGTAGCTTCGCGAAGATCATTTTCAAACCGAAGTTCATCTCTACCTGTCTCAAAGTTGCTGGTATCCGCATCTACAACTATTCTATCATAGCGATCAGTTAAATCAAATATAGCATTATATACACCCCTGTAACACAGGAACGCTTTTTCAAAACGTAATGCCGGTTCAATTTGATATTCCGGTCTTAAATATATATTAAGTTTAAGATCATTTCTAAGAGCTACAAATTCAGTATTACCATCATAAAATCCGTATTGAACTCCAGTAGTATCCCTCAAGGTAGCTTGCGACTGGAGATGTCCTTGTACATCAACATCCAGGGCCATACTTACGGCCGGGAGAAATGATATAATGCAGACCAGACAGATTAAAATTCCTTTTTTGTATCTTTGCATTTTTCCTCCTGAATTTTTCTATTTATTAAATAACTTTATACATTAAGCTTTAGCCTGGTTATCTTGACATACCACTGATATACTGCGGATTAAACATATTTGATTTAATCTTGGAGCTATCATATATAACCGGCATATCGCGTCCCATAAAGGTGCCGTCAGCAGGGCAAATACTGGAATGATGTGTCTTGTCATCAACAACAAGATATACTGTTGATTTTGTACTTATATCACCAGCAATTTCCTTCCCTGTATAGTTAACCATTACCGTCTTCCAGTATTGACCGGATCTGTCATAAACGACTTTATAACTAATAGCATAACTATTCTGGTCCATATAAAGTATCTGTCTACCGTAGCTATAGTAAGGATCTTTCGGGTTCATCTCTAACTGGTAACCGGCCCTTGGTATCCAGACCAAATTGGTGAGAGCCCATGGAACAACATCTGCCGGGGCATTATCCATGTCCAGAAATCCGGCTGTTATAGGGGCATGACCAACAGGAGTTGAATATGATCCATCAGGATTCTTAATCATATTTATTCTATTTTTTGCGCTTCTCTTTGCCATACTCATCAGGTAGTCATCCTGACCTATTAATTTCAATTCCATTGATTCCGGATCACCGGTAAATCCCATGGCATCATCATTACAAAAATCGGAACCCATAGCAGGAGCAGACCTGTTTGCCGGACTGGTTCTTTTTACTCTTCGTATTGACGGGATATAGACAAAGCCCTTGGAGGGTGAACCGTCCAGGTATTTCCAGCCCATATTAACCGTACCCTGAATATCAAAAGGAAAACCCATATAGATTACCGAGGTGTTTTTATAAAGGTTGGGATTAGGCTTACTTGAACCGGGACCGGTATAATAAAGGTATGATAAAGATCCTCCATAATCTCTTTCCCATCCGCCTTCACCAACCCAGTTAGTACAAAAAGCAGATTTATAATTGTATGTGGTGCTTGAGGTGCTGAAAGTGTTATGTAAAAGCTGATAACCGGCTTTTACAGGATTATTAAAATCAACATCACTTAATGGATAAGTAAGGCCCTGCATTTTTTTGGGGAATGTGCCTGTTGCTTTCTCAATAACCTCACCCCTATCGCCTACGGCGAACTTGCCGGCATTAGCCTTTTCCCACTTATCAAACCATCTTTGATCCATACCGAAATCATATGAAAGTTCTCCAATTGGAATCTTCCAGCCGTCTTTTTTTACCCAGTTTACAATTGCTGGGGGAAGAAGTTGCTTGATATTGTCAACATTTGAACCATCATACACATCACCTACTTTAAGACCGTGTTTTTCCATCAGTGCATCTTGCTTAGCCTTCCACTCTGCATCTGCAAAGACCGGCTGCAATAATGAACCAACAAAAAAAATAGCCAGAATTGAAACAGAAATAATTCTTTTCATATCTATTTTCTCCTCAATAAAAGTTTCAATATTAAAAGTTCCAGTCGATACCTTCACTTTTAATACCCATATTAACCTTCTTTTCATTACCTCTTTAATACTCAATATTAACCTTTTTTTCATTACCTCCTTTCGTTAGTTAATGTTTTAGGATTTTTTAACTATTTTTTATAAATAGTCAGCATTTCTGGCGCTATCAAAAACGCGCCCGTTTAAAAATTAATATATTATAACTTAAAACTTGATATCAGGTGTTTTTCGGTTTTTATAAAATTGTTCTCGAATAAATCTGAATATTCTTTTCTAAGATCTTTCTTTAATATTTTACCGCTTGGATTTTTTGGTATTTCATCCATAAAAATAATTTTCTTTGGCACTTTATAAGCAGCCATGTTTTGTTTTGCCCAGGCTATGATCTCCTTTTCATCAGCTTTTGTATCAGGATTCAATGTGACAAATGCCGTAACCGTTTCTCCCCATATGTTATCAGGGAAACCGACAACCGCGACTTCACATACTTTTGGATGTTCAAATAATTCTGTTTCCACATCTGCTGATGAAACGTTTTCGCCGCCTGTTTTAATCATATCTTTTAAACGGTCAACAAAATACAGATAACCTTCTTCATCATATTTTCCCAGGTCACCTGTATGATGCCAGCCACCCCTTAAAGCGTACGCCGTTTTTTCTTCTTCCTTGTAGTATCCTGTCATAACCGACTTGCCCCTTACTACAATTTCTCCAACTTCGCCCGTTGGAAGCTCCTTGTCATCAGGCCCGAAAATTTTTATCTCCAGCCCTGCATAAGGTTTGCCTATTGATTCCGGATTCTCTTCAAAATTTTTACCTACATTCACGGATCCCATGGCATTAAGTTCAGTCTGCCCCCATCCGTGAGTATAGATTATACCAGGTGAAATCTCTTTCCACATTTTTAGAAGGGCCGGAGGTACCAGAGCCCCCCAGACTCCGCAAACTCTAAGCGAAGTAAGATCATATTTCTCAAAACCGGGTACATTGGGAAGGTTCATATATACTGTTGTAGGCCATGACCAGAGAGTGATTCTTTCTTCATGGGTCAATTCCAGTACCTCTTGCATATCCGGGATATATTCAAGTACCACAAGGTTTCCCATGGCAAATTGCGCAAAAGACAGGAAAGTTCCAGCTATATGAAAAAGCGGTGCTCCAAGGAGCATAATATCGCCCTTAATTATCTGCAAATCAAGAGGGACTGAGGCAAAGGTTGAAAAAAAGCCCCCATGGGAAAGGATTACCCCTTTAGGAGCAGCTTCCGTTCCTGACGTGTATAAAAGAATTGCAGGGTCAATGTCATTTAATATTATTTCCGGTTCATCTGCAGGATATTTTTTAGAACATAAATCAGCAAAGTTCAGCCAGTCATCCGGTACATGAGCATCCGATAATTTGATGTATCCGAAATTCTTTACACCCTTAAGATCATCTTTGATTTTCATGACCTCCGGTATAAAAATATCCTCAACAAGAAAAAAGACTGATTCGGAATGTTTAACTATATCTTTTATTTCCCTGTCTTTAAGCATCCAGTTAATCGGAGTCATGACCGCGCCTATTTTGAGCAGGGCCCATGAATAGAAGAGAAAATAATCACAATTATGTGAAAGTATAGCGGCTTTGTCTCCCTTTTCGATTCCAAGTGAAGACAACCCGTTGGCACAACGATTCACAATATCATTGAATTCTTGGTAAGTGTAGTTTTTGTCACGGAACCTGAGTATTCTATTATTCGGGTTTTTTGCCACTGACTTTACAAGTAAGTCACCCACAACACATCTTTTCAATAGATTCTGTTCCAGTGGTGTTGAAAGCTCCATATGTTTCATTAACCTTAATATATTTTGTAGAAAACCTGTATACTTACCTTGTATACTTACATGGTGAAATAAAGTTTAAACAAATACCAAATGAATTATAACTATTGCATGGTACTATTGTACATTGAAATAGATTACAATTTTTGTGCCAAATGAGAAATATTGTTGTTTATGTTCTATAAAAGCTTATTATTATTATATATATAAAAGTTTTTTTGGTTTGGGAAAAGCGCAGGGCACAAGAAATCTCGTCATATATAACGGAATTCGCTAAATATTGAGAGTGGCGTTGGGTTGCTATTGATTTTTTATTTTAAGGACGTTTGATCTCCAGCTTTCGCATACGTCCACGAAGGGTGCTCGGATTAATATCTAGAACAGCTGCTGCCCCCTTAGGGCCGTCAATTCTCCAATTGTTCGTTTCAAGTACTTGAATAATATGTTTCCGTTCTTTTTCAGAAAGGCTGATTGACGGCACTTCTGTAGACCCTGAATTTCCGGTTAACTCAAGAGTGTCCGCAATCTGCAAAGTTGAATCCTGACTTAAAATAACAGCCCGCTCTATCATATTTTCCAATTCACGCACATTTCCGGGCCAGGAATAATTTTGTAATGTTTCCACAGTCTTCCGGGGAATAATCTTGATTTTCTTTCCCAGTTTTTTAGCGGCCTTTTCCACAAACCTTTGAACCATTAAGGGGATGTCTCCTCTACGCTGATTAAGCGGAGGTACGTTTATGGGGAATACATTCAGGCGGTACCAGAGGTCCTCACGAAACTGCCCTTTTTGAATATCTTCCTCCAGATTACGGTTTGTGATTGCAATGACTCGAACATCCACCTTGATAGTGCTGGGGCTCCCTATCCGTTCAAACTCCCCTTCCTGAAGAACATGAAGCAGCTTGGCCTGTAAGTCAAAGGGCAGTTCTCCAATCTCGTCTAATAAAAGTGTCGTACCGTTAGCATGTTCGAAGCGGCCTATTTTACGGGTGAGGGCGTTTGTGAAAGCACCCTTTTCATGACCGAACAGCTCACTTTCGATAAGACTGGGTGATAACGCGGCACAGCTTACTTTCACTAAAGGCCGACCTTTTCGGGCACTTGCATTATGAATAGCCCGGGCAATAAGTTCTTTACCTGTCCCGGTTTGTCCCGTGATTAATACTGTAGAATCAGTAGGGGCTACCTGTTCTACTTTATAAAGGACCTTTTTATATACATCACTTTCACCGATAATCATTTCATAATCATATTCCGACTTTATTTCTTCCAGAAGATAATTGCTGTCAGCCTGAAGCTGATCTTTTAGCCCTTTAATTTCCAGGAACGCCTTTTGTAGTGTTTCCTCATATATTTTACGGTTCATGGCATTAAAAAAAATTTCACCAAGTAATCGAAGGCGGGGCAGCAGCGCTTCCCCCCAGGCCTGTTCTCTTCGCATGGAACCAATACCGATTGTACCAAAAGTCTTTTCATCAATGATTATAGGAATTGTCAGGCTGAAATTAAAGCTAAAATCTTTCAGAAATTGTCTTGCATTTATTGCCTCCTCGGAATAGTCGTTCCGTTGTTTGTCAAGAATTGAATCTCCGTTTATAATTGTCAGATTGGAATTAAAATCTTTTAAAAATGGTTCCTCAGTTCCAGCTTCCCCGGGATAGTCCCCCAATTGTTTTACAAGAACTATTTCTCCACTCATAATTTTGGACGTATACCATGGAAAGGATCTTTCAAAATTGACATCTTCAACGGAAAATCCTTTTATGCCTTTGCGTTTCCAATGATTAGTTGCCCGAAGTTCTGTCTTGTCTTTTGAAACCTTTAGTATATCAACCTGGTCCACACCAAGAAATTTACCTATCATTTCCAGAGCGAGGTCGATTTCGCCCTCTACTTCATCTTTGGAAATATCCACAAATTTGCTTGATATGCTGGAGAGCAGTTCTTCAAATTTTAAGCGTTTTTCGACAGCATCTTCCTCATTGTCAACATGAAGATCTTTATTTTCAGGCGGTTTTCTTTTCACACAACCCTCTGCTATTATTGAATATATAGTGCCCACAAAATCTTTGATTACTCTAAAGCCAGGAACAAAGCGACTAAAATTATTATTTAACAAACAATAAACAAATTAAAGTTACTTATAAAAAATTTACTTTGCAAGAACTTGTTTTTATGGTCTAAACAGCGTCCACACCTGAAGGGTTTCTTTCCAGAAGAATATCCTCCATTCTGGACCGTACAAACTCCTTGATGTCAGGATGGGTCAGAATATAGAATTTTTCATTTCGGATGGCATTAAACACCTCTTCTGCGACCTTCTCCGGCGGCATTCCGTCTTTAAGGTACCGGTCCCTTGTCTCCTTCAACTCTTTTTCTTCTTCTGTAAGTTCTATTTCAGGTTTAGTATATCTGTTCCGCCGGTTTCTATTCGAATTCATCAAATTTGTATCAACTGCTCCCGGACAAAGAACCGAAACATTAACCTTTGATTCGATTGCCTGAAGGTCGTAGAATAATGTTTCGGAAAGGGTCACAACACCGTGTTTGCTTACATTATATGCACTTATGCCAGGGTTTGATGTTATACCGCCTGTTGACCCGGTATTGACAATATGGCACGGAGTTCCCTGCTTAATCATAATGGGAGTAAAAGTTTTTATACCGTATATCACAGCCCAAAGATTAACCCCAAGAACCCATTCCCAATCGGAAATCGTGTTCTCCCAGGTACTTGCATGAAGAACAACACCGGCATTGTTAAAAAGAAGGTCAACAGACCCGAATTTTTCAATCGTCTTTTCAGCAAGAGCTTCTATATCTTTTAATTTGGAAACATCTGTTGCAACCGGCAATACTGATGCCCCCGTGGCTTTTATTTCTTCTTCTGTATTTCTTAAAGACTCAATTTCAATGTCAGAAATGACAACATTCATCCCTTCGCCAGCGCAATGTTTTGCAATAGCTCTACCTATACCGCTTGCAGCACCGGTAACTACAGCTGTTTTGTTTCTAAATTCCTTCATGCATAACTCCTTTCAATAGATTTTGTTTATATTCCTCAATTATAACTATTCTGTGTACTGGTTGAGTATAAGTGGGTTTTCAAGTTTTGTGCCATTAAAGACATATTGCTTTCATAGACTAATAAAATATTGTTTCTATGACGTATACAAACATTTATTGTGTTTGAAAAAGACCTCGGTTACAAGAAGAGCTCGTCATATATGACGGATTCCGCTAAATATTGCGAACTTTGTCAAATTGCAGTTTTTCTTTTAAGATGAACTCGTAAAAAGTATAACCGATGGCTAAGTAGAAATCTTCATATACAAGGCATAGTGGTCGGCCAGACGTGAAGACATACATGTAGTATGTCGAAGGTCTGGCAGAACGCTATAACGAAGTAGATGGAGACTTTTTACGACGCCATCTTTTAAGGGCGCTTGATTCCCAGTTTTCGCATACGCGCACGTAGGGTACTCGGATTAATATCCAGAAAATCAGCTGCCCCTCTGGGCCCGTCAATTTTCCAGCAGGCTGTCTCAAGCGCCTGATTAATATGTTTCCGTTCCATTTCAGAAAGACTCATTGATTGAGCTTCCACAGCCTGCTGCTTTCCTGTTAACTGAAGAGTGTCTGTAATCTTCAAAGTCGAATCCTGGCTTAAGATAACGGCCCGTTCTATCATATTTTCCAATTCACGTACATTTCCGGGCCAGGAATAGTTCTGTAATGCTTCCATAGTCTTCTGGGGAATAACCTTGATTTTCTTTCCAAGTTTTTTAGCAGCTTTACCCACAAACCTTTGAACCATTAAGGGAATGTCGCCTCTGCGCTGATTAAGTGGGGGGACGTTTATGGGAAACACGTTCAGGCGATACCAGAGATCTTCACGAAATTGCCCTTTTCGAATATCTTCCTCCAGAATACGGTTTGTTATTGCAATGACTCGAACATCCACCTTGATAGTGCTTGAACTCCCTATCCGTTCAAACTCACCTTCCTGAAGAACATGAAGCAGTTTAGCCTGTAATTCAAGAGGCAGCTCTCCAATCTCGTCCAATAAAAGTGTCGTGCCATCAGCATGTTCGAAGCGGCCGATCTTGCGGGTGAAGGCGTTTGTGAAAGCACCCTTTTCATGACCGAACAGCTCACTTTCAATAAGGCTGGGTGATAATGCAGCACAGTTTACTTTCAATAGAGGCCTGCTTTCCCGGGCACTTGCATTATGAATAGCCCGGGCAACAAGTTCTTTACCGGTCCCTGTCTGTCCAGTTATTAATACTGTAGAATCAGTAGGGGCTACCTGGTCTACTTTGAAAAGGACCTTTTTATGTACATCACTTTCACCGATAACCATTTCATAATCATATTCCGACTTTATTTCTTCCCGAAGATAGATGCTGTCAGCCTGAAGCTGATCTTTTAGCTCTTTAATTTCCGAGAAAGCCTTTTGTAGTGTTTCCTCATATATTTTGCGGTTCATGGCATTAAAAAATATTTCACCAAGTAATCGAAGACGGGGTACCAGTTCCTCAGCCCATACCTGTTCTCTTCGTATGGAAATCATCCCGATCGCACCAAAAACCTTCCCTTCTATGACTAACGGAATTGTCAGGCTGAAATTTAAATTATTATCTTTGAGGGATAGTTTTTCATCTACACTTTCCTCGGAATCTTCATCATGTTGTCTGACAGTTATCGTTTCTCCGTCGATAATTGTCGTGCTGAAATTCAACCTGTAATCTTTTAGGAATTGTCTTTCATCTAGTACTTCCCCGGTATAGTCTTTCAGCCGTTTGAGAATAATTGTTTTCCCGCTCAAAATTATGGACGTATACCAGGGATAAATTTTTTCATAATGGATATCGTGAACGGGAAACCCTTTTATTCCTTTGCGAATCCAACTATTCGTTCCCCGAAGTTTTGTCTTATTTTTTGAAACCTTTAATATATCAACCTGGTCTACTTCTAGAAATTCACCTATAAGTCCCAGGGCCCGATCAATCTCCCTCGCCACTTCACTTGTAGAAATATTCACAAAATTGCTTGATATGTTGGAGAGCAGTTCTTCAAATTTTAAGCGCTTTTCGACAACCTTTTCTCCCTTGCCTACAAGAAGCGCTTCATTTTCATGGAGCTTGTTTTTTTGCTCCGGCTCTTCATTTTGCGGTTTTCTTTTCAAACAAACCTCCAGGTAAAAATCAGGCTATGAACCATTTCAACAAATTATCAGGGGTCAGCCCCCCTGTTCAGCTATTCATAAGGTTTCTTTTAACTAGTATAACCCTGAGAGTTCATACTATATAGTGCCTGAACGAGTTCATCAATTATATAGGTTCTTAAGGCGAGAGTATGCCTTACCGTTTAGAATTGCCCCTGCTTCTCCTTTGACGAAGCGGATGTGAACGATTACGTGATTTTTCCCCTCTTGACTCCGAACTCTGTACTTCCCGGGATCCGGGTCGTGACCTGGCCTTTGACGAATGCGGCTTTCTCGCAGATTCGGATCTCTTTTTGGACTCTTTGGACTCTTTGTATTTCCTTATTCTCTGATGCCTCTCCTGCTCGCGCAGTTTCTTCACCTTGCTGGCGGGCACGCCTTCGACAAGCCCTCTTGTAGCGTCCATGGAATGGAACTCGTTTTCCCGATCTCTGGGAATCTCAAAACCAATCGTCTTTTCAATCTCCTTCAAATCCGCCAGCTCCATCCCTGAACAAAAAGAAAATGCCATTCCATCCGCCCCGGCACGGGCGGTACGTCCAATTCGATGCACGTGGGTCTCCGGTACATTGGGAAGATCAAAGTTGAAAACGTGGGATATGTTCTCCACATCAATGCCGCGTGCTGCAATATCAGTTGCTACCAGCACCCTTACCTTACCTGACCGAAACCCTTCAAGAGCACGGGTGCGTGCGTTTTGTGCTTTATCACCGTGAATCGCGTCAACCGATACTCCCCGCCGTTTAAGGTTCTTTGCTATACGGCTTGCACCGTGTTTGGTACGGCTGAACACGAGTGCTCGTGAGACTTCACGATCCGCAAGAAGCATTTCCAGTAATTTGCCTTTATCTTTCTGATCAACAAAAAAAACCGACTGCCGGATGCGCTCTACAGGTGTAGCCTGAGGTGTCACTTCCACCTTAACCGGATTTCTAAGCAGAGAAGATGCGAGCTTTGCAACTGCAGGCGGCATTGTCGCCGAAAAGAAAAGCGACTGTCTTCGCCTTGGCAGGGCGGCAATTATTCGACGAACGTCATGAATAAACCCCATATCCAGCATCCGGTCAGCCTCGTCAAGCACAAAAACTTCAAGATGCGAAAGAGTCACATAACCCTGAGCAATGAGATCTAAAAGACGCCCTGGAGTGGCCACCAGGACATCGGGACGCTTTTTCAGCTCCTTCTCCTGATGCAGCTGCTTGACGCCGCCGAAAATAACTATTGTCATAATATCCATGTAACGGCCGTAGGTCAGGAAGCTGTCCTTTATCTGGGCGGCGAGCTCCCTAGTGGGTGTGATGACCAAGGCCCTGATCCGTCCCCTTCTTCCGCCTGTTTCAACAAGTCGCTGTAGGATTGGCAAGGCAAAAGCAGCTGTCTTACCTGTACCTGTCTGGGCGCACCCAAGAAGATCCTTACCGCTTAGAAGGTGAGGAATCGCCTGTTCCTGGATAGGGGTTGGATTAATGTAGCCTTCCTGTGACACCGACTTCTGAAGAGCATCGTTTAGATTCAGGTCTGTAAATGTAGTCAATTAGTATAGTACCTTTCGATTGGATTATGGGAGAATAAGTGAATTATTTTTTAAAAAATCATTTTTATCAATAATCCTGCTAAAACTGGAAACGGCTCATTACTCCACAGCCTCAGCACATTGAACACATAGTTCAGATTCCGGCATAATCATTAGCCTTGCAAAAGGTATCGGTTCTTCACACTCAATGCATAATCCGAAATCCGGGT
>JABHLN010000027.1:18086-39004 GCA_018693105.1 Desulfobacterales bacterium
CAACGCACGTTCAGTTCTTGACAGGGCCTGTTTTGCCCTGTTCATGGCAGCTTCATTGATGCTTTTACTGTTTATGGCATCCATTCGGGTTAATCGCCCGATAGCATTATCAGGTGATACCGGAACGGTAAGCATTTGATATGATTTTATGTCTTCTTTTAAACATTCAATCTTTTCAATTATATGATTTTTTAATTTTATTCTTTTATCGGTTTCCAAAATCCATCTCAATATTTATTAAAGTTAGCAAACCCGTAAAAAAGTAAACTCGGGATGGCAAAAAAAAATTATTTCAGCATTCCAAATTTCTTAAATTCATCCATGACTTCTTCTGCTTCTTTTATAATTTTATCTATAAATTCTTTAATCGGCAAAACAGAATCAACCACGCCCGAAGCAAATGAAGGTTTGACGTCATGATCTATTTTGTGCAGCTTTTTTATATACTCAGGGTCAGTGATATCACGGTTTATAATTTTGTTTTTTAACTTGTCTTTTGCCTGATATTCTTTTGTAGCCATAAAGGCGGTCCCCATATATACTCCGGCTGCACCGGCAGCCAGGGCCGCAACAAAGCCCCTGCCGTCTCCAATCCCGCCTGCTGCAATAATTGGAATTTTAATTAATTTTCTGCCGGCAGTAATATTTATAAGTGTAGTATGCTGATCCGGATTCTTAAAACCGGTCCCTTCAAGTCCCACTATAACTACAGCATCTGCTCCTTTTTTTTCAATTGATAAGGCATGACGAATGGTTGCGCATTTATGTATCCATGTTCCGCCTGCATCTTTGACTGCTTTTCCAATGTTTGAAACTGTATAAGCTGAAGTAAAAACAGTTTCAACACCTTCATCAAGGGTTATTTTCAAAAAATCATCAAAATAATCTTCGACAAATTTTGTTTCATGTAAAATTGAAAAATTAACTGCAATCGGTTTATCAGTTTTTGACTTTGCAATTCTTAAATCCTCCTGAAACATATCAGGGTCTTTAAAAGAAATGGCAGTAAGAATACCCAGACCACCGGCTTCTGAAACAGGTACGGCCAAACGTGAATCGCCTGTACCGGGCATACCGAAGGCTCCCTGGATAATCGGGTATTTGGTTCCGATCATTCTTGTCAAGATATTATCAAATTTCATTTTTCCCCTTCCCTTTTATTTTTTCTACTCGCCCCTCAGCATCCTCGACGGTTAATATTTTAATAACACAAACTCAAAGATGCAAAGAAAACAATTCCACTGCAGAGTTCACAGAGAAACGCAGTGAAGAACAAATATGGATTCGCCAAGGACGAATGAACTTCTTCAATTCTTCTCCATACTCCTAAACGTCTTCGACTATCTACTTGATTCCCGTGTCTTATATAAAAACAAAATAAAAAGTATTGCAAACGCAAGATCGACAAAAGATCCCGCAAATGCAGCAGGAGTTACTAAACCGGACTTAAAGTGAAACCCCCACGCTGTAAAATAATAAAGCTTGCCAATAATTCCAAGCCATACGATCCCCCTGTTTTCAGAAGGATTTTTTGCAACAAAAATATATCCGATACCGAAAACTATTACAAAGAACAAAAACGCCTGGTTATTTATTCTGGCAGCAGAATTATCAAAAACTATTTTCGAACCATACATGAGTAATCCTGAGTTTTCAGGATTAAGGAGTAACCATACAGCACCTATAATGTTAACAGCTGCTGCAATAATGAACATCATGCTCCAACATTTTGAAATACTATTGGAATTGACATAATTCATAATTCAATCCTGAAAATTTGTTAAAACCATTATAAACAGACAATAATATGCCCTATAATCTTATTAAATAGCAATTTAAAAATATCTATAGCCGTATTTTTCACCCCCGAAAATATATTTAAGACAAAAAAACTAATATTTCCTGATTCTTTTAACAAAACTTAAGGTCCATTGCATAAAAGATCCAATTAGCTGTCGCTATATACTTATAGATATTAACTAGTTAACCTGTTTAATTCAAAATAGCCCCTAATTAAGACCATACCTTGCTTATTTTTAAAGAACCTTTTGATGAAACCACATTATGAGAATTTCATCCGCTTTCTTGACATATATATTTTTTTCAGACATATAAAAAAAAATTAAAAGGATTTGGGGTACAATTATGACTATTGATATAATAATCGGCATAATTATATTAGCTGTTTCTCTAAGTGGAGTGGTAATTTTTACTCTATGGAGCAGACATATAATAGACCGGATTCATTTTGACTCTCCCGGTACATTGAAGGAAATCCAGGAAACCATCATTAATGAACGAAAATTCTGAAAAAGACATAGAAGCAGGATCTCACAGAATATCCACAGAGCTTTCCCGCAATCTAACACTTCTTCATGTAACCATGATGGGAGTGGGAATGATGATAGGCGCCGGGGTTTTCCTTGGTGTAGGCAATGCAATAAAAGTTGCCGGGCCGGGAGGGGTTATTCTCACTTTTTCCCTGAATGCATTAATCGCAATGTTCACAGCCATGTCCTATGCTGAACTGAGTTCAGCAGTACCCAAAGCAGGGGGTGCTTATAATTTTGCCCGCATAGGTTTTGGGCGTGGTACAAGTTTCCTTGCAGGCTGGATGGAATGGTTCGCATCATCTGTTGCGGGCAGTCTATATGCAGTAACTTTTGCATTGTACACAGTAAACTACCTTTCTCAGCTCGGTATTATTACTGCTGAAGGTTTTCAGCTGATTCTTATTGAAAAGGCAGTAGCTGTCACCATAGCCTGCTTTTTTATATACATAAATTACCGCGGTGTATCTGAAACAGGAAATCTGGGAGCTTTTTTCACACTGGGACAGACTGCCACGCTTCTTTTTATTGCTGCAGTGGGTATTTTTACCGCATTTTCAGACCCTGGAAGACTGGAAAATTTTAAACCTTTCATGCCGAACGGATGGGATAAGCTTCTGATTACCATGGGGTTTACCTATGTTGCGTTTGAAGGGTTTGAAGTAATAGCCCAAGCCGGAGATGAAACAATTGATCCCAGGCGCAACCTCCCAAAAGCAATGATATATTCAATTTTTATTGTTGTTTTCACCTATGTGGGTGTTGCATTTGCCGCAATTGTCGGGGTAAAAAATGTAGGGCAGGTACCCTGGGAGTGGATTGGAAGTTTCGGGGGAAAAGGTTTCGGTGAAGCTGTATCACAATTGATACCCTCATATGGGAATATCCTTGTTACAATTACAGTTATTTTTGCTTCAACATCCGCGCTTAATGCTACAGTTTTTTCGGCAACCAGGGCTTCTTATGCACTCGGAAGGGACAATATGCTGCCCCCCTTCTTTGCAAAGCTCCATCCTAAAAAGCGCACTCCTTACATTGCCCTGCTTTTTACCGGCCTTATAGTTATCGCAACAGCGGCCTTTCTGCCCACCATTGACGTTGCCTCAAGCGCAAGCATGATGTTTCTTTTTCTGTTTTTTTTAGTGAATCTATGCGTTATCCGTATCCGGAGAAATATGGGCGATGAAATGGAATATGGTTTTGTTATGCCTCTTTTCCCCATTCCTCCTGTTTGCGGAATTCTAATACAGGCAGTACTGGCGGCATGGCTGATCCATATGAGTTATATTGCATGGATTGTAGGACCTGTCTGGATTATATCCGGAATTATAATTTATCATTTATATTCCAAACACAAAGCCACCATAACCGAAGATGAAATAGTAGTATTAAAGGATGAGCCTATACCTGAAAAGAAAGATTTCAGAATTCTTATTTCTGTTGCAAATCCCGCAAATGCCGTATCTCTGGCTATGAACTGTTACAAGTTCTGCAAGGCAAAAGGTGATAAAACAGAAATCGAAGTAATTAATATGGTACCGGTACCGCCCCAGGTTCCTCTTTCGGAAGCTTCAAAGTATTCACAGGCGGGAGAAGAAGCTATAGGTGAAGCCATGCTTTACCTTGCACCCCGTTGTAACTTTGGCAGCACAATGCGTTACTGCAGAAGCATTGCAAGAGGTATTGTTTCTGCTGCTTCCGAAAGAAAAGCCGATCTGCTTATAATGGGATGGCAGGGACAGAAAAAAAAGGGATTTACCCTGGGAAGTAAAGTAGATCCTGTCATGGAACGTGCAGGATGCAATGTAGCTCTTTTTAAAGACTGCAATCAGAATAAATATTTAAATGTCCTTGTACCCTATGCCGGAGGACCAAACTCAAACCTTGCTATTGAGGTTGCATCTATTATGGTTGAACATGATGGTGGAAGGGTTATTATTTTTAATATGGCTCGTCCGGGCGAGCCAACTCAGGATGTAGATGCTTTCATCGATGAAAGAATACCAAAAATTAATGCACCCCGTTCTCTTTTTGAATCAAAATATGCTATTTCAAACAAACGCTTTGATACTCTTATTGAAGAAGCCGAAAATTATGATCTTGTAATAATCGGGGCTACAAGAGAATCTTTTTTCAAACAGCAGATGAGGAAATCACTCCCTGAAGAGTTTGCTTTACACCATAAAAAACCGCTTATTATGGTTAAAGAAAAACAGCAAATCAAATCTTTTGTTAACAGGTGGATATGATCATCTTACGGCTTTATTGAGAGTATCAGGGATTGATGAATTCTTAAAAAGTATAACCGATGGCTAAGTAAAAATCTTCATATATAAGGCATAGTGTTTGGCCAGGCGTGAAGGCATACATGTAGTATGTCGAATGTCTGGCCAAACACTATAACACAGTAGGTGGAGACTTTTTACGACGCCATAGTATAAACAATCAGCTCATTACCATACCACCATCAACATTTAATGCCTGACCGGTAATTTCCTTAGCCTCACTGCTTGCAAGAAAGACAACTGTATTGCCAATATCTTCTGCCATTTGTACTCTCTGCAGAGGGATCCGTTCATCCACCATATTGAAAATAACATCTTTAGGCTCCGAACCTTCAAAATCGGGGTTTGTTTTTACAACAACTTTTGCAAATTCTTCCCATAAAGGTGTCCATATTACACCCGGACAAATTGTATTGACGTTGACATTGTATGGACCCATATACGTGGCCATGGCCTGTGAAAAGTTGATGACTCCTGCTTTACTGGCACTGTAATGCGGTAATGGAGCTGCGCCGTTTCTACCCGCAACAGATGAAATATTAATAATTTTACCATGCATTTTTTCCATAAAGTGACTAATAACAGCCTTGTTGCAGAGAAAAACCCCCTTTAGGTTAACATCCATTGTCAGATCCCAGACTTCTTCTGTTAGATTCTCGATACCCAACGGAGCTTCCTGATTTTCTCTCATTGAAAAACCGTTTGTGCCGGCACAGCAGACCAGGATGTCCACCCCCCCATATTCACTGATAGTATTTTTCACTAGATCAATACATTCATTTTCATATCGCACATCGGTCCGGACCGCTGATGACCGTACACCGATTTTATTTATTTTTTCGGCGACTTTTTCAGCCAGTCCCATATTCACATCACTGACTATTACATCTGCACCTTCTTTTGCTAAACAAAGGCAGATTCCTTCACCGATACCTCCTCCTCCTCCTGTTACGATTGCTACCTGGCCCTTTAATCTCATAAATCCCCCCAATATTTAAAAATGAAATTATAAATCCTGTAAACCAAAGCTGTATTAAAAGATTCGCATTTCCCCTCTAATTTTACAGTTTTTTAAGGCTCTGCTTTCATTCCGGGAAGAGTATACTCGAATTTTTTGTAAAGCCGGTTGATTTTTATTAAATCATCTTCAATGCTTTCACCGGGTATTATACTGCCAACCCATCTTGTTTTTTTCGCTTTGTTATCAAGGTACCAGCAGGTTATGGGGACATTTGCCTTTTTTGCAATTGTCCAGAATCCTGTTTTTACTTTTTTTACTTTTTTTCTCGTACCTTCAGGCACAAGAGCAAGAATAAATTCATCCATTTCGTTAAAATTCTGAATGATCTGGCCGACAGTACCGGCCCCTTTTTCACGAGCTACCGGGATACCGCCAAGACTTCTAAGAAATACAGACACCGGCCAGAAAAACCATTCCGCCTTAATCATCAGTTTCACATCAAGTTTTGCAATCTTTATATAAGCAAAGGCCCTTATAGTGTCCATATTTGAAGTATGCGGAAACCCTATTACGACACGCTTGTTTGTCCACTCAGGAGGAAGATCTTCATAAGTCCACCCCATCATTTTATACAACAACTTACAGAACACCGACAAAAAAGTTTTCATATACACTACTCCTGATTATTTTCAGAAGCTATCTCAAAATAAATCAAGTACCCCTGACTGTGTTACAAAGAGGCTCAAAATGCTCACATACTAATTGTATGCTCTGCTGTCTCGCCCCTTTGTACCTTGCCAGGAGCCCTAATCTTTTCTTTGAGATAGCTTCTAATAAAAAACGAATCAATAAACTTCGATTATGACATACCTGTTAAGTAAATTATCTTTTTTTCTTAATCCCCTATCTTCCACTTCTGAGTTTACCTCTACTGGAAGGTTTAGACGGACGCGACCCTGATAGGGACCGCTTTTTTCCAGCTTTATGATTTCTTTTGCCGGCTCCTGATTTCGATTTTTTCCCGGGTGTTTTGCCGGAACCTTTAGTTTTTTTGGTACCGGTTTGCAATCGTTTTTTTGAAGCATTTCTTCTGGCCACAATATCTTTTAAATCCGTGTCTGCCTTTTTTTCACTGGATGCGTTGCCGGGCCGAAATAGAACAAAATCCGGAACATCACTATCCTCTGTATAACCGTTAACCTTTTCCACAGGAATCTTCTGCTTGAGCATTTTTTCGATAGCCTTAAGATAAGGCTTTTCATCATTACATACCAGGGAAACAGCAATTCCGCTTACTCCCGCACGACCGGTGCGTCCGATACGGTGAACATAATCCTCTGGGACACTAGGCATATCATAGTTTACCACAAAGGGCAGATTACTTATATCCAGGCCCCTTGCGGCCACATCTGTTGCCACGAGAATACGAACCTCACCTTTCCTGAACTCTTCAAGGGTACGAGTCCGGACAGACTGGCTTTTATTGCTGTGCAGGGCAGCTGCACTGATTCCTTGTGCGGCAAGTTTTTCCGTGAGCTTGTTTGCTCCGTGTTTTGTGCGGGTAAAGATCAGTATCCGGGTCCAGTTTCCAGTAGTGATCAGGTGTATTAGAAGAGCTCTTTTACTTGATGAATCCACCAGATGAACCTTCTGGGCAACCGATTCTGCAGCAGTTTTCCCGGGCGTCATCTCCATTTGTTCCGGGTCATGCAGTATTTTTCCTGCAAGAACCCTGACCTGCTTAGTGTAGGTGGCGGAAAACAGCATGGTCCTGCGTTCATCCGGAACAAGATCGAGAATCCCGGAAATTTCATCACTAAATCCAAGGTCCAGCATTCTGTCCGCCTCGTCAAAAACCAGAAACTCAATGCTGGAAAGATTTATGTGCCCCCGGTAAGCAAGATCCAGAAGGCGGCCCGGGGTAGCCACAAGAATATCGATCCCCCGCCGCAGCCGGTAAATCTGAGGGTTTATTCGAACTCCACCGTGAACCACTGTGCATCGCATTGAGACTCTCCTTGCATAGGTTTTTATGCACTCTCCCACCTGGAGCGCCAGTTCTCTGGTGGGGGTGAGAACAAGTGCCCGGGGATGCCGGCCTTTTCCGTTCTGCCTGCTTAAAATCTCAACCAAAGGGAGTGCAAATGCATCTGTTTTTCCGGTTCCGGTCTGGGCACGGGCAAAAACATCCCGGCCATGGAGAATAACCGGAATGGCCCTGGCCTGAATAGAGGTAGGGCTGGTGTAACCTTTATTTTTAACAGCCTTAAGCAATTCGACCCTAAGACCAAGTTGATCAAATGACATATAATAATCCTGAAAATAATGGGGTGACATTTTAACGGCTTACTGCCCGGAGCCTGTTTAAATATTACAACTCATCTCAAAAAAGTCTTTTGGCCCAATATCGGCGTTGGAGAAGAGTTCCAAGTCCTCGAAATACTGGAGTATGTCTGTGGCTTGAAACTCTTCTCCGCCTTGATCTTGAACCAAAATCTTTTTTTTGAGATGGGTTGTAGTAATGTTACTATTTAGGCTGATGCCGGGTCAATCGAAAAAATCCCAAAAGACGTGATAAACCATACGCTGAAACAATAGCAATCAAACTGAAAAGCATACCTCCTTTTAAGGCAGCAGCAGGTTCATTTTCTCCGAGGCATGTGCCGATAAAGGCAATGGTAAATCCGGAATATAATATCCAGATTAAAATAACCAACCATTTCCAAAAAGGCATGGGGATATTGCGTTCTTCAGTCCAATACTTTAATCCGATAATTATAAGGCAAAGAAAGATTCCTTCTATAAACCAAAAAAATCCACTTGTAAAAAATTGCATTTTACAACTCCTCAATACTAATGAACTCGTAAAACATATATTCTGCACCGGTTTTCTTTTGAGTTTTGATCTATATATCAATATCAATAAAATCTTCTGTTTGCAGCCACCACGGTGGTTCGCGGTAGGATTCGTTTTTTCCACCCATAGAAGGGATGTAATATTCCTGAGGGTGAGGTGCCGGGTAGAAGCTTTTTTGCATTTTTGACAGTATTCTCTGTGACATACCGGACGGGTCATTAGCCGTAACCTCAAGGGCGGTTCTATGTAGCCAGTTTGATTTCCGTGTATAGGGGCAGACAGTAACACAAAGGCGACAACCAATATTGCCCAGGTTGGAATACCAGAAATTATAGCACCTGGAAGAGTTTATTTTATAGCGCCTGTAACCACGTACTACTTCTTTATCCCCCATTGGAATGGCCCTGCTGGGACAATTTTTTGCACAAATTCTACATGTTTTGCAAAAATCCTGAACACCAAAATCTATGGGCTTATCAGTTTTCATGGGAATATTTGTCGTTACAACAGCCGGTCGAAAATTTGAACCCAGTTCCGGAGTAATCATAACACCGTGCCTGCCCTGCTCTCCAAGACCGGCGTCGATAGCTATCGGAGGAACCATAAGGTCATATTCCACACCGGGTGTATGGGGTCTGGCCGGATATCCTAGTTGTCTGATAAATTTTATTAAACGATAGGCGATTATCCGGGATTTGGCATAAGCATCAAATGAGGTTCCGTAATTTGGATTAGCATACATGGGGTCCCAGGACATGGGCGTACCTATCACAATGGCATATTCCCAGTGCCCGGGTATTTCAAGGGGCAATTCAGGATTGAGTCCTCTGCCCCACATGGGATAGCTGTACACCCAGTCAGGATTTAATTTTGTAATGCCAACCAGTGTTGATCCAAGCTGATAAGAAATTTGCTTGATCAATTGAGAAGTTTTTTCCGGGGACTTCATTTTTAATGGCTCAACAGGCTCCCCATATTGTTCACCTCTTGGGAAATCATATCTTTCAGGTGTTTCTCTAATGCCAGGCGGCCAGACAGCACTCATGGCATTCGACCAGGCCTTTGCCAGAACAAACTTCTTCTTGTATTTTATTTCATCTTTTTGTCTTTTAGGAAATATTTTCTTCCTGGCATGCAGATCTTCTTTCAGATCATAAGGATGTTTTTTATAATATGCCTGAAGTCCCTTATCAAGACTATCTAAGCCCTTTTCTTCATCCCATTGGCGCATTAAGCTACTAACTCTGGAAAAGATTACTTCAGTCCTCGCATCCACGCGAGAAGCAACCCCTACTTTTTCATAAGTAGCATGATCTGCTGCAAATCTTTGCCTGTTGAAATTTTCCGCCTGCCCCTGAAAACTTTCGCAACCGGTGTATGAAAAGGAATCTTTTCCGGCCTGATAGCCAAAGACACCTAATCCAGCACTTCCCATCACCGCGCTGGCTGCTCCGGAGGCTTTTAAAAATTGCCTTCGACTTAATTTTCTCCAGTCCTCTGATTTTTCCATAAATACTCCTTTAATGGGAATTAAATATGAGGGGCTATAAAATCTCAATACACCTTAGCGTCCTCATCGATTAATATTTTTTTATACCCCGGTCTGAAAGATGCAAAGAAAACAATTTAACCCAAGAGTAGATAGAGTAGCACAGAGAAAAACAAACCAGATAAACTCATAAAAAGTTTAATCAATGGCTAAGTAATAAGTTCAAGATCAAGGCGCCGCAAATCATGAGGAATGAGGCGTACTTATCGTACGCCGCAGTGACGAAGGATGCAGCGCAACGCAGATATTGGACTTTTTACGACGCCATCAAATTTGGTTCGACACATACGAATGTATAGCTCTAACTTCTCATAGCACCTTTGAACTTGTCCAGCAAAATCAGCCCTTACATTTTATTAATCGGGGGTTTTTGCGATTAAATATTTTTCGTTTGAATTTCAAGGAGTGATGTGAAACGCATTTAATAAAGCTTTATATTAAAACATAACAGACCATTATAGGGCTGTCATGGCTATCTTTGTAAAAGGCAGGCCTATTTTAAGCTCTTATCTATTATAATTTACAGAAATATAATTTACAGAAATATAATTTACAGAAATATAATTTACAGAAATATTATATTGACAGAAAAAATATCCGGGCGCATGGCCCTTTATGTTGATATTGGTGTCCTGGAAAGGGAAAGTATATTTCTGAAATTGGTCATTATCACCGAAAGGATTTTATTGCTTAACTTATTATTTTAGGTTATTAAAAAAATAAGTTAAAAAAAGTATAATTTCTTGAATCCCCAAAAATTGATGAACTCGTAAAAAGTTTAACCGATGGCTAAGTAAAAATCTTCGTATACAAGGCGCGCAAATCATGAGGAATGAGGCGTACTTATCGTACGCCGCAGTGACGAAGGATGCAGCGCAACGCAGATATTGGACTTTTTACGAAGTCGTCAAAATTGACAAATACAATATCCTATACAAATGAATAATTTAACTGAAAAATTCAAAAAAAAATCCGGGCCTGATTCAGGAATAGCCGGAACTATCTTAAACAGGTTCTTTAGCTGTCTTAGAGGAACACTAAAGGTAATATTCGGGGCTGTTTTTGTTTATACTGTAATGACCGGTGCAACAAGTGCGCTGGGTATGGATAAAAGAAACGCCTTTGATATTTTAGATAAATATATAAAATATTTAAGTAATCAGGAAAAAGATTATAAACTTAATCCAAAAGAAGAAAACGCAGTACAAATTTTAAGAAAAAGTATTCAAAGTGATAATCCGCTTGAATCTAAAAGATATCGTATAACTCCTGGAACCAAAGCATCTAAAATTGGAGATTGCAGCGGTACTTTATGTGAAGATTACATTGCGAAAAGAAAAGTTTTTGATGATGAAGATACCTTTACACTTGAAATAGAAGATGATTTCTATATCGAAAGATGGATTATTAGAAAGGAAATCCCTTTTTCCGGACAGCCTGGTGAATTTACATATTGTACGAGCGTATTGAAAAAATTATCTGAAAAAGAAGGTAGAATATATCAGGCACCTCCATTAACGGTTGTAAAAGAATTACATCGATTAATGATACTATCAGAATGTAAAGATCAGTTCAAAGATCACTTAAATCTTGCTAATATCTCTAAAGCTGTTTTTGACCCGTTTATTAGTGCGCTTTACGTGACAAATAGTGAACTGGCATATAATACTATAGGTGACGCTGAAGAATCATATGGTTATATTATGGCAATTTCTTTATCTGTCGGAAAAGTAATCAGGAAACTTAAGTCCAGTGATGATAATTATATAATAGCTGTTTCTTTAGAAAAGAGAATAAAGAAAAATAAAATTAAAGCCACCAAACGTGAATAAACTGCCTTACCCCTCAACGAACCCCTGCGCCTTCTACGGTTAATATTTAATACTCCAGCCTAAAAGACACAAAGAAAACAATCCGACCACAGAGAAAACCAGATTTGGCTTACCCCGTGCGAATGAATTAATAAGAATACTTTACATAGGCTATATTTGATAAACTCGTAAAAAGTATAACTGATGGCTAAGTAGAAATCTTCATATACAAGGCATAGCGGTTGATGGAGACTTTTTACGACGTCATCAAATTTCTTTTTTGTTAAAACAGATAAGCAATACAACCATAAAGATAAAAATATAACATGAAAGATTCAGAATAGGATGAACTATTCCCATACCGGTAAATTCGCTCTTACTGATTATAGATCCTGCATATGCCTGTACCATGAATACTTTCGGGTATAAAACTCTCCAAAGAGTCGGATCTGAATTCAAGGTGCTTGATAAGGCAGTTTTCGCCAGATCACTGTTTAAAACCTGATATCCCCCTTCCGATACAAATCCGACAAATATCAGGCCAATGGTGAAAAAAGCACTGATAAAATCAGGGAGGAATAAAGATAATATGCATACGCATATAATGATAAAAAGAAGATTGGTTGAGCAGATCAAAGATGCGGTAAGATAACCGGGGATTACACCTCCTGTTTTTGCCCATACAGTCAAAAAAATTGTTAAATGGAGTATAAACATGAAAGCAAGACATAGTATCCAGGTGCCTGCAATTCTACCCGATACGTACTGCCATCGCAGAACAGATCTTGAAAGGTACAGCACCATACTCCCGTCTTCAAAATCCCTGCTGAAAATTTTCATTGAAAGCATGGCAACCATAAGAAACATTCCATATGATATCACCTGGAAAATAATTTTTGATGCATTCAAGGCCAATGCTGCATTATCCAAAGCTTTCCCGTTTACAATATATTCACCACTATAACAGCCGCGAATCATTAATACAAAAAGGATGGCAATGCCAAGAAGTACATAAAAACTTTTATGCCTCATCTGGTCTTTAATTGTATAACCGGTAATTTTTAAAAAATTATTCATTTTCTTTTTCTATGAATTTAATAAACACATCTTCAAGTGTCTCTTCATCTTTTACAATGGAATTTATGTAGTCCTTAATAAGGATTTTTCCCTTATACATTATTCCGGCCGTCGTACATGTTTTTTCAACTTCGGAAAGAAGATGAGAATTTAAGATTACGGTTACACCGTCATCCTTTAAGTCTTCAAGTATTTTCCTGACTTCGCGTATTCCGATAGGGTCAAGTCCGGTTACAGGCTCATCAAGGATGAGAAGTTCGGGCTTCCCGAGAATTGCGGCTCCAAGTCCGATTCGCTGTATCATCCCCTTTGAATAAGTGGATGCTTTCTCCTTTTCTCTGCCTTTCATAGACATAATCTCTAAAACCCTTCCTACTTCTTCTTTTGCATCATGCCCTGATAATCCGATTAAGGACGCATGACGCAAAAGATATTCAAGTCCTGAGAGGTATGAAGGGATTTTATGGTTTTCAGAGAGATAACCGATTCTCTTCCGTGAATCCGGGTTGGAAACCGGCATACCGTTAATTATAATACTGCCGGATGTTGGTTTGATAAATCCGAGAAGCATTCTTACTATAGTTGTTTTTCCCGCACCGTTAGGTCCAAGAAGGGCAAAATACTCCCCTTTTTCAATTTGATATGAAATATTGTCGACAGCTATATGAGAATTAAATTTTTTCGTAACAGAATCAAGACTTATCATTTTGAATATACATTCCCCGTTTTTTACAAAAGTATTACTTCTGTATTAATCTATAAGCAAGAATAAAAAACAAATAACATCTATTCGATCTTTTAAATAAATGGCAATGATGATATGTTAACTCTAACTGAATCTCCCATACCTTAACTAGTGTCCATCCAGTCCCGCCAACGCGGGATTGTTCAAGATCAAGGCATGCGAAAAAGGAACATTATATGGATAAAATGTGTGTTGTTGTTCTATGCGGATTACTAATTTCCGGCTGTAGCGGTAATCCTCCCGGACACCTGGGTGCAATAAACAAGAAGTTTGCTCCATGCCCTGAAAAACCAAATTGTGTTAACAGCCAGAGCAATAATAAAGATCACCATATCGAACCGCTAACATATAACGGGAGCCGGGAAGACGCTGCTAAAAAATTAAAACAGGTGATTCTTTCAATGGAAAGAGCACGGATAGTTGAATATAATGGTGATTATATATGGGTTGAGTTCAAATCGGCTTTATGGAGGTTTGTTGATGATGTTGAGTTTTGTTTTTCAGATGATCCAATAATTCACATAAAATCTGCATCCAGGACCGGCCACTCAGATTTTGGTGTAAATCGAAAAAGAGTTACACGGATCAGGGAACTTTTTAATGAAAAATAGTTTCACAATTCAAGACCGGGTATGGGTTATGAACCAAAGGATAAAGATAATATTTTGAGAACGTTTACGATCATTCTTACATTTTGTTTGTCCTTTTACTATTCTACTTCGTTTGCTGGAGAAGCAGATGTTATAAAAGCTGACTTCAGGGAAAATAATAATTCCTACAATTTCAGCGTAACCATTTCCCACAAAGACACGGGGTGGAAGCACTACGCAAATAGATGGGAAATCATTAGTAAAGATGGAACTGTTTTGGGTACTAGAGTTCTTCACCATCCCCATGTTAACGAACAACCATTTACCCGAAGCCTCTCGGGAGTTGAAATCCCTGAAAATTCTAAAATAGTCACCATACGGGCGCATGACTCAGTTCACAAATACGGAGGCAGGGTTATTACTATTAAATTGCCGTAGTAGGAAATAATGATTTGCTACCTATGTTAACGTGGATATATATCAAGGGTTAACTTTGATGGCTTCGTAAAAAGTCCAATATCTGCGTACGCTGCATCCCTCGTCACTGCGGCGTATGTATCAGCTGTTCCAGGCTGATAGAGCCGGCAGAAGGCCCTTTACCCGATTTTCGACGTCAAGAAGATCATTTGCATTGGGCCGCCCGCGGATATCTCCAAGACGGCCACGGGTATTGATTTCCTCCTGGTTGTGGAATTCTCCAACGATGTGCCATTCTCCCATGTTCTGGTACCCAAGGTGTCCTGTAAAAGCGCTGAACCACTTAGTAAGCGGAATAGCTTCCAGCTCTCCGATATGCGACCCGGCGTAAGTGCAGAAGCTTACTGTAAATTTTCCGGGACGTAATGGGGCCGAGTGATCGATATGTGTCTTGGTATATGCGCGGAACTTTTCAAGGACAAAGTTCTTCATGGAATTGGTGGGGCCCCAGGCAATGACCGGAGATCCGACAAACAGTAAATCATAGGCATAAAGATCCAGCACAGTATTTTTTTTAACCTTGACACAATCGGACTCATAACCGGCAGAAACCATAGTCTCGTGAATGCGTTTGGCCACCTTCTCCGTATTCCCTGTCTGGGAATCATATAATACCAATACCTTCATATCCCCCCCCATTTCTTATGCTTCAGTATTCCGGTTCTTTTTAACTATTAGAAAAGAGCCTGTGATAAATATCCGATAAGTAAACTATACCAATAAGTTTATCATTCTTAAGTACAGGCAGTCGGCGATATTTCTTTTTTACCATCCGATCTAAAATAATCATAATATGGTCATCCATATCTGCGCCTATAATATTGCGGCTCATAATATGATGTACTTTCTTATCCTTAAATTTATCAATAAGTGTTTTTATCTGTCCTTCCCATTGCAGTTCTTCACCATCGATCCCAAAATTTAAAAAATCCGGCCGTAAATGATAAAGAATATCAAACATTGAAACCACACCGCATAGTTTATTAAGATCATCTACTACCATCAGGCTGATAGTCTTGTATCCTGTTTCTCTTACTTTCCCCTTTGAAATTTTGATAATTGCTTCTTCTATAGGAGCATCCATATGAATGGTGTCAAAATTACTAACCATAATGTCTTTGGCATATAAAGTCATTTTTTATCCCTCTGCAAATGCTAAAATGTTTATATCTAAAAAAAATAGGTGATCATGTGAAATACCTGACCAATTTAGGATGAATCTTTATTTCCGTCGGCGTACCCCCGAATATTTCTCCATCAGGGAGAAGTACTTTGGAAGGTGTGGTCTTTACTTTAACTTTTTTGGCCTTATAAAAAGAAACGGCGGAATTTTCCCCATGGGACCCCTTGAAAATTTTCGGAAACGTTGAGATCAGGCTCAGGCGGCTCATGGGACCCGCAACAACCACATCGAAAAAACCGTCATCTATTTTTGCATCCGGGGCCATCAGCATAGCGCCGCCGGTGTATCGAGAGTTGCAAAATTCCACAAAACCATTTTCCCCCGAGATAGTTTCCCCGTCTATTTCAAGCTCTATTTTGTGAAATGTAAGGCCGATAGTTCTGTATAACACACCTATAACATAACTTAAATCCCCGAGATAACTAAACCGGAACGCCGTTCTCGCGACATCGGTAACAAATCCGAACCCGGTCAGGTTGATGAAATAAAACAGTTCTTCCTCATGGGTGAAACTGCATACGTCGACCTGTTTTGTCCGCTGACCGGCAATAGCAGATACCCCCTCCTCTGCAGTATTTATGTCAAGGTCCCTTGCAAATGAATTCCCCCGCCCTACAGGTATGACCCCAAGGGGCGGAATCGAGTCTTTTTCATGAGACTTAAGCAACCCGTTCAAAACATGGTAGTTCGATCCGTCCCCTCCCAGTGAAACAATACCGTCATAGTCTTCCACTGTAAGATGTTTTACTATGTGCAGGGCATGCTCGTGATAGTCTGTTACATGGAGGTCGTAGTCGATATTCTCGTCGTTGAGCATCTTTTTTACAAGGGGAATGAGTTTTTTCCCTTTTTTACCACCGGCATAAGGATTCGCTATGAGTGCAATTTTCATTATTCAGCCATGAATTCGCCTCAAGGCGAATCGGTAAAATTTACTTGATTTACATTTCGGCCACATGTGCGTCATTTGTACTTCTTTTGTACTTAAACGGCTTCGACATACACAGGAAATATCAGCCCTGAAATTACCAACATTAACCGCTTGACATTATAGCTTATCACCTATATTTTCAAGTAATATTTCAGTTCGATAACACATGACCTTATGCTGCCGCAACTCAAAATCTGGTAACTTCTCTGAAGCAAAGGTCAAATTTGACTTTCCCCTTAATAAAAATGCTTTTTTAAAGGCTATATGCTGTTTGGAATAAGTTTTATTACATGGTTAAAACAATGTACATGTAATGAAACAGCCCCCGTTATAAGAGCTAAACGAATTGCAAACGGTTTAAACAAAAGGAGAAATGCTTTTATGAGAACCAGAAATGATATTATAAGAAAATCAGATTCAGGTATTATAACTGTTATAGCTCTTTTATTTGTGTGCTTTTTTATTGCCGGCTGCAGCGACAATGACGATTACAGCATTAGAACCTTCAAGCTGACAATTCTCCAGACTTCAGATATTCACAATCGTGCCGGTGGTTTGGGGCCGTTCCTTGACTATACGCCGGACACTACCGGTGATGATACAGTAACAGGTGGATATGCGCGCCTTGCAACAATGATAAAGGAAATACGAAATGAACAATCGGGAAACGGTGTTTCCGTGCTTCTGTTTGATTCCGGTGATTTCTTTATGGGAACGGTTTATGACATAGCCAATGCTGATCCGGTTACACTTCAATTTTTTGAAATGCTTGACTATGATGCTGTTACCCTGGGTAATCATGAATTTGACTGGGGTCCGGAAGGCCTGTCAGGCTTACTTAACGCAGGTATCACTAACGGCTTTGACATACCGGTTGTGGCCACGAACATGATAACAAGCGATGCTGATGCAGAAGATGACGGTCTTGAAACGCTGGTGCAAAACGGAACCATTGTTACAAAGAAAGTTATCGAAGTGGCCGCAGGATTTAAAGTAGGAATACTTGGTATCAACGGTGTAGATTCTGATAATAAAGGCCCTAATGCAGCACCTGTAACTTTTAATCACCAATACGACTTTATCCAGGGAAAAGTGGATGATCTGAGAAACAATGATGGTGTTCAGATTGTAATCGTTCTATCACATTCCGGTATTTATTCAGATGGGACCGGTGCGGATGACGATCTTGCCAACAATGTGAGTGGAATTGATATTATTGCTTCAGGGCATGAGCATACAGCCACTCAGGCGGCGTATGAAGCCGGTGATTCAGATACTATAATTTTTTCACCCGGCTGGTTTGGTCAATGGCTCAGCCGGCTTGATCTGACATACAACGCAACAACAGGAACTATCCAGGGTTATACATTTTCACTCGTTGAGATTGATGACAGTATATCAGGAGATACCGACGTGACGGCAATGGTGGAATCTTCACATTCTGAGATTAATACCGCTTTATCTTCAATTGGTATGGAGGTCGACACACCTGTATCAAGGATTGATTTTAACTTGAATAAAGGGGGTGCCAGTGAAACCGGGATTGGAAACCTTACTGCTGACGCAATCCGTTACAGTGCCGAAAACCTTAAGACTCTTAATGATGGGATTTCATATGATGTGGGCGTGGTAGCCAGCGGCGTAATCCGTAGTAACCTGGTTCCGGGATCGACAGGTGTCCTTCCGTTTGCCGACATATATAGCGTACTATCAATGAGTTACGAACCACCTACTTCTGAATCACTTTCAGGTCTTCCTTTGATATCGATCTATGTTACCGCCCCGGAAATACGGAATGTTTGCGAAATTGCACAGGTAGCCCCGGGGTTTTTAAATTCCGATTATTATATTAACTTTTCGGGAATACGGTACGATTTTGATTCTTCGGCCGCCCTTTTAAGTGGCGTAACCGCAGTTTACCTTTGCCCGACAAACGATATTTACAGCACTGTCACAGGGCCTTTGCTCGACCTTTCTGACAATGTAACTTTATACCACGCGGTGGTTGATATTTATGCCTTACAGATGATGGGTTTTGCTACGCTTTTGGGGCTTCCGGTAGAACCAAAAGACATGTTCGGAAACATCATTGATTCTGCAGATTTTATGAATCATCGAATCGATTCATCTTCTGAAGCCGGCTTACAGGAACTTCTGGAATGGATGGGACTTTTGAATTTTTTAGACGACAACTTTCCGGCCGTCGGCAGCGGAATTTCAGAGGTTATTTATGGAGAAAGCGGTACAGCTATGGGTAGAGCTAATATAATCAGTCCCTAAAATATCTGGTCTGTTTAAATATTTGGTGAAATATACGGGGTCTAGAATTTTGAATAACTTGCAGTGTCATTCAAAATTCAACCCCCCCTTTTTCTACCCCCTTGCAAGACACAAAGGAAAGTTTTGCATATGTTTCGATAAAAGGAGGTGTTGATGATGGATCGGAATCTTGTAATGCCCCACCTGCTTGCTCGTAGAGCCGAAGAGAATCCTGACCGTATATTTATTCGTGAAGTAGACGGGCGGGCCTGTACATATTCCGGGATGCATGAATCAATTCTGACCTGGGCCGATGCATTCAGACGCATCGGGGTTGGTGCCGGAGATACAGTACTTACCATGTATCCGACAATGCTGGAATCCCATTTCGCATGGCTCGGGTTAGCATGGCTTAAGGCCCTGGAAGTCCCGGTAAACACCCATTATAAGGGACATCTTCTTAAATATATAATCAACAATTCCGAGGCAAAGTTTATGGTGGCTTCCGAGGAATACCTTGGGGTGATTGTTGAAGTGGCAGATTCCTGCCCGCAGCTTGAGGCTATAATTGTACCTGATTGCAGTAAAGTTCACACCGATTTACCGTTCAAAATAATACCGGGAGAAGTTTTCCTTGCCGGTGCAACTCCCGCAAGGGACCTTGAAGGTCCGGAACATTACGATATTGCCTCGATCATTTATACATCCGGAACTACGGGTCCATCCAAAGGAGTATTTGTTCCATGGGCCCAGCTCCATTCAATGTCAGTGGGGACAACGCCCCCCGAATACCTGACCCCTGACGATGTAGTATATCTGCCATTTCCGACAAGCCACATAAGCGGTAAGAATCCTCTCTATGTTATGCTTCTATGCGGCGGAAGTGCAGTAATCAGAAAGGTGTTTTCGACCAATGATTTCTTCCCCGACGTCAGAAAATATGGATGTACCCTGGGCATGATGATGTTCTCAATGGCCCTGTTTCTCAACTCCCAGCCTGAAGATCCGGGTGACTCCGATCATCCCATGCGCAAACTTGTGATGGTTCCTCCGCTTCCCAACAACAGAGAATTCGAGAAGCGTTTCAACTTAAAGGTTAGAACACTTTTTAACATGACTGAAATATCCTGCCCGATTACTTCTGACGGTTATAACATAGAAAACCCGTACAGCAGCGGACGTGTTCGCAAAGGTTTTGAGTGCAGGGTCGTTAATGATTTCGATGAGGAGGTACCTGTTGATCAGCCGGGAGAGCTTATTGTTCGATCAGATGAACCCTGGAGACTCAATGCCGGGTATTGGAAAATGCCTGAGGCTACGGCTAAAGCATGGCGAAACGGATGGTTTCATACAGGTGATATCTTCAGTAAAGACCATAGCGGAAACTATTTTTTTATAGACCGCAAGAAAGATTATATCCGGAGACGCGGTGAGAACATATCTTCCAGGGAACTTGAAACAATTGTTGATGCTCATCCTGACATTGTTGAGTCTGCTGCTATCGGCGTACCTTCGGAATGGGGCGAAGAAGATGTTAAACTGATTGTAGTACTCAAACCCGGATTGACAATTGAACCGGCAGGGTTAATAGAATATCTCAAAGATGAATTACCTCGTTTCATGATCCCCCGTTATATAGAGTATATGGACGAGCTCCCCAAAACACTTACTGCAAAAGTTCTTAAAACTGAATTACGAAAGGCAGGTATTACAGCAAATACGTGGGACCGTGAAAAGAATAAAGGATAATAAATTGAAAAATTTTCGTATTTTATGTTACCTGGGATGAGTCAGGATGCCCGGTCGCAGAAGGAGTTCTCACCCATTCCCAATCAACAGATCCGGACTCTCCTTACTACGGTA
>JABHLN010000028.1 GCA_018693105.1 Desulfobacterales bacterium
ATATCAGCCATAATATCCGATGCATTTTCCACGGAAATAATTGTCTGAAAAAACAGTATCGGATTATTTATTCGCCATCTGGCAAAGGTATCTACCCATATGTATTTCTTTTTTAAGGTCGGTAGTTCACCCTTCTCGCCATCCCATTCCCTGAGGTTGGATGGAAATTTGTTCACCATATCTACAATCGGATATTTGAAATAAAGACCGGGTTCGGATATTGTTTCACCGATTACCTTCCCGAACCTTGTTATAACAACCTGTTCAGTCTCATCAACTGTAAAAGCTGACAATAAAAATAAAAACACAACTACCGCAAAAATTAAACCTGTTATAGGAAGCCACTTTGATTTCATTTTATTACACCTTTATTACTTTCAATATTAAGTAACGGCAGAAAGTTTTTCTGACTAGAATCGATCAGGTACTTCTGGCCTAATTTTGGAAAGACATCTATAAACATTTCAAGGTAAAGACGCCTCTTGGTAACATCTTTTGCTTTAGCGTATTCATCATAAAGACTTGTAAATTTTGCCGCATCACCTTCTGCACGATTGACCCGGTCAAGAGCATATCCTTCAGCGGCCCTGATTGTCCTTTCAGCTTCACCTTTTGCAGCCGGAATCGCCTGATTATAGTCCTTTCTGGCGGTTAATATCATTGTTTCCTTTTCCTGTTCTGCCTTGTTTACAGCATTAAAGGAAGGCTGAACCTTTGACGGCACATTTGTTTTTTTCAATTCAAGGTTAACAAGCCTGATTCCTGTTTTCGAATTATCGAGTTCTTTTTGAAGTACTTCACGGCATTGTGTTGCAATTTCTTCACGTTCATTTATAACCTCGTTAACACTCCTGTCTCCAACAACCAGCCTCATGGCCGCTTCGGAAAGGTCTCGCAAAAGCCCTTCAGCATCATATACTCTGAAAAGGAACTTTTCAGGATCATTTATTTTATACTGAACAATCCATGGAACAATAGCCACATTCAAATCGCCGGTAAGCATAAGTGCTGCTTCCATCCCCCTTCGGTATGTAACCTCACCCCCGGTCATCCTCCTTTCAGAGCGACCGGTAGTAACGCCGAACTCGGTCCTTCTTGTTCCGTCAACATTTACTATTGTCAACTTTTCTATCCCGTTTGGCCATTTTAAATGCAGACCGGGATGAGTCTTTCGCACAAACTTCCCGAACCGTTGTATCATACCAACTTCACGCAGTTTCACCTGGTAAATCATTGAATATCCTATATATCCCAGTATGATCAATAAAATTAAAATAACTGGACCACCAGGGAAATTAATATTCTTTATTTTATTTCCCAGATCTTCTAAATCAGGTGGTACAATACCGTCAGAGCCCCGGGTCTTTTTACTTTTCTTTTTATTTTTCTGAAGTTTTTCCCAATCCCAAACCATAATGTTATCCTTAGCTTTGTTTTTTTATTCTGAATTTTTTAACCCGTTTTTTATATTCCAAATACTCTTTTAAGTATAGCTGGAACAGAAAATCATTATACACAAGAATGGGTTCCTCTTAGGCTCGTCAGAGCTCGAGATGATTTTTCTGCAGGTTTACGGTTTTCATTGCAATAAACCTCCATAGTGCCAACCCTCTCGCCGTAAATAATGATGTCGTATGCCAGCTTCCATTTGGTTTTTTTAAAGTTTTTTGTCTTGAATTTTATACCATCTATAATAACTTGTGCACAAGTGATTTCGGGATCACAGCCAATCCTTTTGACCATAGTTGGATTCATATACTTAATACGAAAGTCTGATAAACTAATATATATCGCATCATCCAAAGCTTCCATCATTGAGCGGTATTTTTCTTCGCTCTCGCGAAGTCTGGCTCCGCTATGTCGAAGTGCCTTTTCGGTTCGTTTGCGCTCAGATTCAGCTTGCTTTAAATCCCGAATCATTTTTTCTAATTCTTCATAGGTAGGTTTTTTCCCCATTGTTTAAATCTCCAATTTCTAAAAAATAGAAACCATTCATAATGTTGAACAATACCCATCTCGACATTATCTAATTTCGTAAAAAGCAGACAGGCACCGGCCCGAAGGCCGGCATAATAATACCCATACCAGTTCTATTTCAAATAGACCGGCATACCCATAAGGGGCCAGATCTTTCTCTATGAAGCATCCTTACCCCTTTTACTCTTTATCTTATCGTATGCATTCTTGATGCTTTCGTTCAGTATTTCTATATTCACAGGTTTCTGCAAGAAGGCAAAGGCTCCCAACTCCATGCAAAGTTTCTCATCTTTTTCTGAGCCGTGACCCGTGAGAACAATTACTTCTATATCGGGATTTGTGTGTTTTACTCTCCGCAGAACCTCAAAACCGTCTACTTCCGGCATCTTCAGGTCAAGAATTATTATTTCGGGTTCTTCACCCTTAATGAAATCAAGTGCCTCGCCCCCGTCATAAACGACATGGGTACCGACATTCCTCATGCGGAGTCTTTCGGAAAGGGTCTGAACAAACACCCTCTCGTCATCGACGAGGAGAATTTTTGAGGGAACATCAAAGTCGAACCGCCTGTACGCATCAGCCTTGTAAAAATTTTTCCCTACACCAACTTCCACATCTTTCACACCCGGTATTTTTAAAATGATCGATTTCAATTCATCCTGAAGCCGCGAGAGCATGAGAAAATTCTTGTCTATCTTTAGTTTCACAAACCCGTCATCAGCAGACACGATCACATCATGCCCATTTTCTAAAAGAATAGTCTCCACCCTTGCCGCAAGGGTGAAATCCTCTACAGCCTCACGGGACGCAGCCGTTTCCTTAACCGCATCCTTTAAAAGATTCTCCATAATAAGCCTGACAGCAGATTCCATATCGACCTTATAGGAAGGAATGAGAATATCGAATAGGGAAGAATCCCATGGTCCCTTTTTAAAGAGGTAGCCAGTCAATGATATGGCCTCTTCATCCCATGGGCGGGTCTTCTTTTCCGCTTCCTTTTCGTTCAGCTCTGTAATCACCAGAATCTTTAAAACATGAGATACTTCAGGAGGGATAAGGTGCCCCATTAAACCGTGAAAGATGATATTATCCTCCTTAAGAAACTCCGCAATAATTGACTTCATATATGCGAAAGTGCGCTCTTTCTCGTGGGTAAACTGGTTGAATACGAGAGGTTTGCCCCAAAGAAGCCTTTCCGCCTTATCGGTCTTGATATTATGGCGCCGACAGAGAATTTCAATAAGATCACTATCCCTGACAATCCTACCGCCAGTCTCTGAAGCAAGCTTTTCAACAACATGTTTACCATTCGTAAAAATTCCGCTGGTAATCGAAACAATAGACATACTTCTCCTCAATTATATATATTTATTAGTATTTAGTTTTCCATGATAACTCTCAAGACATTCCATAGTATAACTGGAGACTAACTGAATGAATTGTTCTTAGAGAGGATATCCGTAACGTGTGTGCCAATAGTACTTTAGACGAAAGAAAACCATTTACTATACAATAATATATAATAGTTGATAATCTAAATCTATTGTTGATATTCAATAGATTATAAAATATTATTACTTATTATTGGTCCAGTAATGGGGGCAGGTTCAAGTACCCCAAATTCTAACTTAAAAAGTAGTCCAAAAATATGGTGGCTTAACTCCGACCCCACAATTTTATTGCAAAATCATCCCTTTCCCGGCTATAGGGTAATTTCGTGATCCAGGCGATCAATTTTAGATGTAAAAGATCAAAAAGCGATCATTGGCACAGGGGTGCGTATCTCCGTTAGGATTGGACAATATTTGTGAGTCCCGTCGTATCGCCAAAATAGTAACTCCATATCTCTTTCTCAACTCAATCTGAGCCAACGATTTCTCAACCAGGACTGGTGTTACACCAAAGGCGCAATATATTGATTTCCACATCGAGAAGCTGAAGTATCAAATCAGAAAAAGATGCCGAGGTCCTAGAAAGGCTTCGGTGTATCTCATAATCGTTCATATTTCCACCTGATTCCAAGAGAGTCCGTTACAAACAGCTCTCTCATTTTTAAAACCCACAGTGTACTTTCTTCGGAAATAATGAAATGTTCTACGAACCCTTGTGTCTCGAGAAGCTCCAATCTCATTAAAAGTTCTTCTTTGGTCATTTGATGCTTTTTCAGGGCATCGTCTTCGCCAATTTCATACCACAGTTCTATAAACTCCAAACTTCCATAATGGGAAATGATATCTAAAATATTTCGATCAACTTCCTCCAAACTTTGGTTTTCTTTCATATTGACACCTCAAATGTTCAATAATCAATAAGCTGATATTAGCTGATAGCCCTATGTTATTCTGGATGACGACACTTTTCTATTCTTGTTATCCATTTTTATTTAAAACACGCCTGAACATTTCTTGATTTTATTCTGATATTTTATAATTTTTTCTAACTTCTTAATTGAAACACCGAGCATTTCACTTATTTTTTTATTTGAAAGGCCTTTTCGCTTTAGCCCCGCCAAATCTATATTTTTAAGTTTTACGTAATGTTTATGTTTCATTATTACCTCCGTTTTTTTAGTTCGGATCAACAAATTCTTTTCTCTCAAGAAGTGGCTCTGTCGTAGAAATAATGATTAAGCTAAACTTTTCTACAATTTATGAAACCATGCTACCGAAGAGTAAAAGATTTCTGCTGAATTTTGAACATAATGATTCTGATATAAGTTTCATCCATACACCAACTTTTTTCTTTTTCTGGCTTTTGTTTCTATAGAATGTTTTTTTAACTTAAAGGATTTGCTTTATTTCGGATGCTATTAGAAATCCTTTTCCATTGCTAACTCACCGATCATCCTTTTACGTCTTGAGTGGTGCAGGTGGGAATAACAACCAATTAATCCTGCAATAGTGAAAATGCCAACAAGTGCTGACGAAGATATTGTGGGTAAAAGACCGCGAAACCCAAACATACTCAAACCCACTAAAACAAATATTAAAATTATTTTTTCTTTCATATCTCCCCATTCCTAAACATTGAAAGTGGCAAATCTATCGTCACCTTTTTGTTACTCTTCCTTTCTCGAATATTATACCAATATACACGGAATTCTACTACACCAGGAACTCCCAAAGCACGTTACATAACTGGTGCTGTCCAATTTGAATATGCTTCTACATTAGGGAGCTTGTCCATTTCATTACATAGACTATACGTTTCAAATTCTGAAATATTATTTGAACACGATATGGTGCCGGTTAAAAGCCTATGTACTTGAATTAACTTTTTGCAGCTATTCGAGCACTCGGGAAGTTGGTTTATTAGGGAGCAGTTTCTGCAGGGACTCTCTATTATATAACCACCATCAAGATCGAACTTTTTTTTTAATTTAGCTGACATAATATTTCTCCTCTTTCTTGATTTAAGTAAAAAAGGGGATCCAACATCTTTTCGTATAATTGGATAACGGATCAGGCATCCCACGCCGTTGCCTGAACTAACAACTTCATATACTATATCTTTATGAGTATTTCATTTTTATAAAACTCACGTTAGAGATAATCTTCTAAAAAGATTATCCAACTGATACTGACTTCTTTTCTACATGATCCAGAAGGTGTGTTAAGTATTTTTTATCAATGGGTTTTATCATGTAATAAAGAATATCCAAACTTCTAATTTGCATTTCCAATTCGCGGGAATTACGGTCGGTCATAGCGATGATTCCTACTTTCGGACTGATTGTTTTTATTTTAGATATCAGCAAAGAGCCCGTAGAATCGGGCAAAAAAATGTTGACCAGAACCAGATCAAACGATTTTTGCCTGAGCCTATTCTGTGCCTCCTGGGCGTTGCTACGAATCTCAATTCTGTAACCCCTAACCCCAATGTTTTTCTTTAACCATTGAGCGTAAGACATATCATGTTCAATAATGAGAATATTCATGTATTTGGGTAAATTACCAAAGACTATGCGGATTATTCAACGGTCAATCATCTTCGAAAACAACACTCTCAAAATGACCGTCCACACCAACATAGCCGAATCGTTTGGAGAGATGTTGGAAAGAACAAAACTGGGTGTTTTCCACTATATGAGTAAAAAACATCTTTCACGCTATCTCTCTAAAATAGGGTTTCGTTGTGACTATTGAACTCCTTATATCTTTAATTTGAGCAACAATCGTACCAGAACCCATGATACTTTTTATCCTTTTGATTTTATTTGGATTATTCTTGAATGAAAGGGGATTGCCAGAAAGAAACGATATTGAAATTGGGTAGAAAGCGCCCGGTGGATTTACGGAAAGCGTCTTACTTGTTGAATATACTCTACATATCTGACTTGGGCAAATTGGGCCAAATTGGGCTATTTTGGGTCTATTTTTTTCATCTTTCTGAAGAGTGCTTTTCGAGATATACCCAAAAGGTTTGCAGCTTTACTCCTGTTCCAGTTGGTCTTGCTCAAAGCTTTTGAAATCAGGGCTCCCTCAAGACTTTTAACGGCATCAGGAAGATTCATACCATGCATTTTTAGTCCTTCTTCCGCCTGAATCGTATGGCTTGCGCCCGGCAAATCCAGTTGCCCAACCGTAATATAGCGTTGAATGACATTTTTAAGTTCACGGATATTCCCGGGCCAATGATAATTGTATAACACATCCATAATTTTACCCGGCAAATGACTATGTTTTTCGTCTTCACTGAACAATTCTAGAAAATGGTCAATCAGGAGAAGAATATCTTCTTCTCGCTCCCTTAAGGGCGGCGAAGTAATCGGGATGACATTTATTCGGTAATAAAAGTCTTCCCGCATCAGTCCCTTATCTACCTGGTCCCTATAATTTTTGTTTGTGGCAGCGATTATGCGGAAGTCAGACTTTTTGTTTCTATTGCTTCCCACAGGTGTATATTCCCCGCCATCAATGGTACGCAGTAGTTTGACCTGCATGTTAAGACTAAGCTCACCTACTTCATCTAAGAACAGGCTTCCACCATCGGCAATGTCTAAGTAGCCTGCCTTATCGATATAAGCTCCGGTAAACGCCCCTTTTTTGTGTCCAAAAAACTCGCTTTCAAGGAGCAGTTCAGGAATCGCTCCGCAATGAACTGTAACGAATTCTTTATCACGCCTATTACTCAAGTCGTGTATGGCATGGGCAATCATTTCTTTGCCTGTTCCTGATTCACCATAAATAGAGACAGAAGCAGTAGAATTTGAGGCTTTTAAGATGAGATCGTAGACCACTTGCATAGACTTGCTCTTACCAATAATATCACCCAACCGGTAACGCTCCTTCATGGAAGACCTGAGATATATATTTTCCTCTTGCAACTGCGTAGCCATTTGCCGAGTCGCATTGTCCAAGAGCACCTTTTCCGTAACGTCCCGAATGGCCGAAAGAATGGCGGGCTTGCCCTTAAACTGGATAATGGTGTGATGCCCTTCCACCCAAATGTCTTGTCCTTGCAGTTGAATGCATGCCGTTCTAAAAAATTCATCTCCAGGAGCAGCTGACTCAAATGGTCCATAAAAACCATCACCTTCTTGATTCATTTTATATTGAAACAAGTCATCAGGCATATTCCCGAGAACCTGTGTCGAATCCTCAAAGTCGAATAAGGAAGCAAAGGCACGATTTGCATACTGAAATCTCCCATCTTGGAGTAGGGTGACGCCATCAGCCACCTTCTCATTGAGGATACGGTATCGGTATTCGGCCTCTATCAACGACTTCTCGGCTGACTTTAGCTGAATGATTTTCCCGACCTTTTCAGCAACAGCGTTTATCAGCTTTCGCTCGTCCTTAAGGAAAGGCCCTTCATCAATGTCGGATCTCTCTTTCAGGTAATATACTTCCACGGCCCCAATAGGATCATCATCTATAGTAATGTCAGCAACTTGTCTCCAGGCTGTTTTCTTGTAATTAGTTGTCTGGAACACCTGATGTTTTAAGTCGATACGTGCGCATGTAATCTCGGGGTATTTCCACGCAGCGGGAAGAAGGTTAACGGTCCGTTCTAATATCTCCTCAATCGAAAGGTTTGGGTTTTCGAAGAGATTCGATATAGCATAGAGGCAAGCCAGTTCTTTAACTCTCTCCTGAAGATCGAGGCTCTTCTTTTTCAAAAGTTCTTTTAAATGCTTAAAGGATAATTTCTCAAGCCCATTATTCATTTTATTCAATTCTTCATAGGTTGGTTTTTTGACCATCAAAAAAATCCTCCAATTGACTTAAAAAAAGCTCATTCACTTGTGGTTATCTTAACATGTATGAGCTTTTACAGGTCTAATGGCTATAATTGCTTCATTTCCCTTAGACAAAATCATCATGTAATCGGTATGGAATTCTCTTATATATATTTTATTAATTTGGTAATACAGAGAACTTTACGACTATGTATTCTTGCATTATACACGAATATGCCAAATTCATTATACTAAATATAGTCTTAAACCGCCTGGCCAATTAACAGACTATAATTATCTGTCAAGGTCAGTAATCAGATCGGGTAGAAACAAAGTGTCGTTCATAAAATATCTAAGTATAATTGATCCGATGATAATATTCAATATATTGTATATTGGAAAATTCACTTTGGGCGAAAGATATCTTGCATAATAACAAACTTATCACTCGCATCAAAACATTGTGATATATCCAATTCTTAGCAGAATAGCAGACTTGTGATAACAATATAATATCTGTATTTCAATTCACTTAAAAACTTTTGATATGTCTGATTGATTCTCGCTTACATTTGATTGCAGATATCTGCATGGTATCGTTTGTTACAAAAACCTTGTGATATAATCGAGAATCAACTTTGCTATAATTACAGATATTTCATGGATATCTAAAGACTCTTAAGTCATATTTGAGTCAATATCTTTGGATGTAAGGTTGAGTTTTTCCTTATACAATTGAATAATAAGCTTTTTTATATAAACTTCCCTGACCCGATCCATGCCGCTCCGAATACTCCTGCAGAGTCACCGAGGCTGTTTTTTAGTATGGGAGTTCCGACCTTCTTGTGGAAAGAGTACTTTTGGACATGACTTACGCCTTTTGTGTATAGTTCGTCAATATTTGAAAGCCCGCCTCCAAGTACGACTGCATCAGGATCAAGGATAGAAATTAGTCCTCCAAGACAGCGTCCGAAGTCATCAAGGAAACAATTGAATATATCAGTGCATTGGATATTACCTTTTCTGTAACCGGATAATATTTCTTCCATGGTCAGGCATTTTTCATACTTTGAAAAAAATGCCGATTCCACACCTGAACCGCTGATTTTTGTTTCAACACAACCCTTATTACCGCAATAACATTCAGCGCCATTCGGATCTACGGGGAAATGGCCCCATTCTCCCGAAATACTATGACTGCCTCTGCGAAGTTTACCATCAATTGATATCCCGCCACCGCAACCTGTGCCCATGCTTATACCAAAGACAAGTCCGAACCCCTTTGCAGAACCTTTTATTGTTTCAGAAAGTGTAAAGCAGTTAGCGTCATTTTCAATTTCAACTATCATCCCGAGTTCTTTTTCCAGATCTTTTTTCAACGGCATATTGTTCAGACAAGTTGTGTTTGCATTCTGGACCACCTGTAATTCCTTATTTATTGAACCGGGTATACCAACACCGATGGTATATTTACTGCTTTCAGGAACAAGTGGTACCGTATTCTGGACAAGTTCGCTGATTGTTTTAACTATGGCATTATATCCGGCCTCTTTCGGTGTTGAGATCCTTTCCCGGTGAATTGTGTTTTCATCCGGAGCAAGAAGAATAATCTCTGTCTTTGTTCCTCCCAAGTCGACACCTATATTATAAATGCTCATTATCTAACCTCTGTAATTTAAAGTTTAAACAATATACGTGCATTTTGCTGATAAATGGTAAATTTCTCGGCTCTAAAGTTCGGGTTTCAGTTTCATTGGTTTGATTGGTTCGATTAGTTCCATTGGTTAACTAATAGAACCAATCAAACTAATTAAACTAATTAAACTAATCAAACCAGTTTAACCAATTTAACTACTCTTTTTATGTTGAATAATTCAACACCGGCGTTGTAAAAAGCAACACTTTCCTAACGTTCTAAAATAAAAAGATATAACCGTTATACTAACCTTTATAAATTTCTTATTGAATAGGGCTGTAGTTTATTCCGGCAATCTCAATATTCAATAGGCCAATGATCCCTTTTAAGCGTGTCGATAAAAACAATTGTAAAAACAGGTAGATATAATTTATTTCACATTTTTTATAAAAACGGCACCGCCATTGCAAAGTATATTGTCAAACATAAACATAATGGCATGATTTGAAATCAATAAAAAAGGAGATATGAAAATGGCGACAAAAAATGACAGCAAATCTGGCGGTATGGCAAAAGATTTAAACCCTTGTATATGGATGCAGGCAGGTGTGGCGAAAAAAAAAAGCTGCAATAATTACTATGATTGCACAACCTGTAAATATGATCTCGGAATGAAGAAAAAAGCCGATTCAGGTAAACAGATAAGCTGGCAGGACGCTATGAGAAAAAGGGAAGGGCTGGACAGGGTGTGCAGACACAGCCTTACAAATCGAATCATGAACAGGGCCTGTGCTTATAATTATCAATGCTCTGACTGTGACTTTGATCAGTTCTTTGAAGAGGTCTGGGCTGCCAGAAATGCAGTGACACCTTCTAATATGGATCATATCAAAGGTTTTAACATGCCAAAAAATTACTGCTTTCATAACGGGCATACCTGGGCAAAAGTTGAGAGTGGTGGATATATCAGAATAGGAATGGATGATTTTGCTCTTAAACTTCTCGGTAATGCCGATGGCTTTGATCTTCCGTTAATGGGTAAAGAATTAAATTTGGGTGATATTGGATGGGGAATGAAAAGAAAAGACAACCTGGCGGACATCATGTCACCTGTTGGAGGTGTAATCGTTGAAGTAAATTCTGATGCAAGGGAAAAACCTGCACTTGTAAATCATGAGCCTTATGGAGAAGGGTGGCTGTTTATGGTACACACCTCCGATATTAAAGGCAGCATTAAGCAGCTGATGGCCGATGACGACAGTAGGGTCTGGATGAATGATGAAGTAAATATTCTCGAAGATATGATTGAAGATGTGGCAGGACCGATGGCAACAGACGGTGGTTTATTCAGCGATGATATATACGGAAAGCTTCCGGGTCTTGACTGGGAAAAGCTTACTAAAACATTTCTTAAAACCTGATTAATGGAGCTGTTAAAATCTCCATCTGCTGCGTTATAGCAATTAATAAGAAGTTCGACATACTACATTTATAATAAGGAGCATAAAAATGAATCCGAAACATTTAAATGAAAATATATCTGATAATAATAATCCTTGTGTATGGATGCAGGCAAATGTGATTCGGAAAAAAGACTGTTTACTTGATTATGAGTGTAGTGGCTGTCGTTTTGATACTGTAATGCGGCGTGTTTCTGGTGAGAACAGGAAATTAAAAGAGCAGGGAAGAATCCCCCGTGGAAAAAGGGGTGAGATAGTATTCTGGAAAGATAAATTAAGGGAACTGCCTGTCTGGAAACGTCCCTGCACTCATTATTTAATGGGTAGGATTGATTTTAAAGGTTGCACCAATGATTACAAGTGTGGGAACTGCGAATTTGATCAGTTTTTTCTTGATCAGTACAGCGTGCATGCCGTTGTCAAACCTGTTGATGTCCTTGATGTAGAAGGATTTAAAATACCCCAGGGTTTTTATCTTCATAAAGGACATACATGGATCAAGATAGAAAATGGTTCTTCGGTCAGGATAGGTCTTGACGATTTCGCACTTCGATTGATGGGGCCTCTTGATGAGGTTGAGGCTCCCCTTGTCGGAAAAGTAATTGAACAGAATCGTGCCGATATAAAAGTAAAACGAGGAAAAAATAAAGCAAAAGTTCTTTCTCCTGTCAGCGGGGTTGTAACAGATGTTAATCACAATTTACGTGACACGGGAAACCTTGCAAATCAAGCCCCGTATTCCGATGGATGGGTATTGCGTGTTCATTCTGATGATCTTCGCCGTGACATTAAGAATTTAATGATAGGTAATGAAACAATAGGTTTTATTGAAAATGAGGTTGACCGGTTATTTGATATTATTGAAGAAGAGGCTGGCCCTTTAAGTGTAGACGGTGGTTTACTTACGGAAGATATTTCCGGCAGTCTGCCGCAAATCGAATGGTCAAAACTTGTAGAGCCGTTTCTTGGATAACTGGTTATAAAGAAGTTAAATATAGTTAATTAAAGTTTCTCCGGTGAAATGTTTCAAATATAATATATCTCTTTAAGCCCTCAAAGCTTCAGAGGAAAAAATTCTACATTTCTCTACCTGTCCAGTGAAATTCCGAAGGAGCTCTTTCATCGGGGTGAGAAACCCATATTTTCTTGAGATAGTTCATAGCAATTATTCCCCTACCATATTCCTGCCTGACTTCCTGAAAAAATCTGCTGATTCAACAATGGAAGTCCCTCAGAAAACCAATTTGACAAAATCTTTTATTAATGTTTAATATTCAGCCGACTTATCAAAGAAGTTATTTTTTTGATTCACGCCATATTTTACTATTATAAAATATCAGATTTTGTAATATTGAATTTCCAACAATTTTTTCATCAGATATGTATTTATTTTCTGATATAAGCCGCCTAAAAGATCAAATTATTTTTTCTATACGATTGGTTATATGCAGCCAACTGGCGTGGTTTTTCAGATTTAATATGACGTATATTTAATTATAGAAGTTTGAAACATTACAACATTTAATTCAAACGATAGACTGATTGCTAATTCCCATAGCCGAAAATATTCAGTCTATTATAGATTATATGGAAGGAATTAATGAAAGAACAAAACCTCACAGCATATTGTGGATTATATTGTGGCGATTGCATTCGTTACAAATGTAAAGCCTCTGAGATAGCTAATGAATTATTAAAAGAAGTCGATACTCATCATTTTTCTGAATATGCTAATGTAAAACGAACCCACATGAAAGAATTTGAAAACTTTGATTCAGTCATTTCTTCTTTAAAAGCCATTGTCACAATTAAATGCGAAAAACCTTGTAGAATAGGAGGCAATGGTTGTGAAGGGGAATGTGAAATAATCAAGTGTGCAGAGAAGAAATCAATTGAAGGTTGTTGGGAGTGCGATAAATTTGAAAAATGTGAAAAACTCGATTTTTTGAAACCATTCCATGCTAATGGTGCTATAAATAATTTGAAACTAATAAAAAAACACGGTCTTGATAACTGGTCGAAGTACAGAGATAAATGTTATCCATGGTTGTAGTTTTCATAAAACCAATGGATGCACTCCGACCACAATAACTCGCTGTTAGAGTGTTTGCATATTTTTTTAATTAACGACTTGTCGCAAATGCACAGTTGCATTGTGGCGGGTGATCCATGCGTTATAACCAATCTATTGATGGAGATATTTACTTAATTCACGGTAAAAGTTTTGATGAGATCCAAATGTATACAGATATAAGGTGGATTCATCTACTTCATAAGCAAGTAAAATTAGATTGTTATCAAATTTGTATTTATAAACCTGGACTCCTTTCAAATCACCAGATTTTGCAGTACCAACAGTTGGATCAGCCATTATAGCCTTGATTGCATCATCAAGTTTTTGAATTTGGCCCTTTTTTAGTTTCTTTTTTTGACGGGCAAAGAGCGGAGACTGAATGACTTCAGTAATCAGACTCATGATCATTCTCCAAAAACATATGGAGTACCTTGACCAGATTTAATTTGCTCTTTCCCGATTAAAATATCTTGAATCATTGGTAGTGGAAGATCAGGGTTGTCTTCTACAATTTGACCAATTTTGGCCCAATACTCTATTTGACCGGCGACTGATCGTTTAAACACTTTTGACTTAATTTTTGCTTTTGCAACCAAATCATCCGAAATCTTTACAGCTGTGGGCATAATGCCTCCTAATTGAATTATTTTTTTAATATGGTTTCATTTTATTTAATTAGGTTGTATAATGCAACCATTAATTTCAAAATGCTACAACATCAGTATTCACCGGGCCCAGATTCACCATATAAAGTTTTAATTCTGTAGTTTAATATTTAAAGAGGACAAAACTATGAAATTATATTATGCACCTGGAGCTTGTTCACTGGCTTCACACATAACCATTAGAGAACTAAATTTAGAAGTAGATATTATCAAAGTTGATATTTTAAAAAAGTATAAGACTGAAAGAGGGGAGGATTATTATAAAATCAATCCAAAAGGGTATGTGCCGTATCTGACCATTGACCCAGATACAAGTATATCAGAAGGGGCAGTAATACTACAATATTTAGCTGACCAGAAACCTGAAGGGAAAATGTCTCCACTTGAAGGAACCCCTGAACGATATAAGATTCAAGAATGGTTAACATTTATAGCGACCGAACTTCATCACCTTATAGACTCATTCTTTGCTAAATATCATTTTACAGAAGCTGGTCTGAAATTCCAAAAAGCTAAACTTCATAAGAGATTAGCGATTCTTGAAACTCAGTTTACTGATAATGATTTCCTGATGGGCGCTGACTATACTATTGCAGATGCATACGCATTTACTGTTATGAACTGGATATCTGCATTTGGTCTTGATGTTGATATAAGCGACTACAAAAACATAAGCGCATACATGAATAAAATTCAATACAGGGAAGCGGTTCAAACAGCCATGAAAGAAGAGGGGTTGATATAGTAAATAACAATTTATAGACAAAAGAAAATAAAGGGTTCTAACCTACACAATTGACAAGTGCTGTAATTCAGTCTTGATGATTCTCCATGCAGTCTTTGGTAAAAATCTCAAAACATAAAAGATAATAAAAAATGGCACGTCCTTTAAGAATTCAGTGTCCTGGGGCTTTTTATCATGTTTCATCCCGTGGGAATGCCCGTGGGAATGAAAGTAAAAAAGTTTCTAAAATCAAAACAAAACTAAGTTTGTAAATTGTGTGGGTTTGGCCCCCCCTTTTTTTATTAAAACCACAAGAGCACGAGGCACACGAAGATGGGAATTGATTAGTATTATTCTATACCCCTTCGTGCTCTTCGTGCCCTGTGGTGAAATACAGACTTTTTACATGAATTAATATTCATGTAACGGTTGAATTTTTTCCGCTTTTTATATTAATCCAGCAACAAAGGCGCCAACCGTTTACGGTGGTGGTAGGCATCCCCGAACAGTTGCTGTGACCACTGGGCGCGCCGGATATAAAGCTGGGCGTCGCACTCATAGGTAAACCCCATGCCGCCATGGAACTGGACGGCACGGTCCCCGGCAAACGCAAGGGCATCCGAAGCCTGTGCCTTAGCCATGCGGCAGGCAATTTCCATGTCTTTGTCTAATGGACCCTCGCCCACAATGGTGGCGGCATGATAAAGAAGGTTTCTTGCCGCTTCCATTGAATTCAGCACTTTCACCGTTGGATGTTTTAGGGCCTGGTAGGAACCGATGAATTTGCCGAACTGTTTTCGGTTTTTCAGGTATTCCACCGTTACATCCAGTGCGGCTGCGGCACTGCCCGTGGCTTCCGCGGCAATGAGCAGGGCCCCGACGAGCTTGAGGTCAAGCAACGCCGTCACTGATTTTTCAGGATCAAGCATGGCGGATTTTTCAACGACAACCCCTGTAAAATCCACTTTAAATGCCCGCTTGGTCTCATCAATCAGGATTTGCCGAACTATAGCATCTTCCGATAGTTGATCACTGTTGACGATGATAAAGGCCGGGGCCTTGTCCAAATTTACCAGAACGACAAAAAGCTCGGCAACGCCGGCATCGGTAACAAATCCTTTTATGCCTGTAAGTGCCAGCTTACCGTCCTGCTCTTTAGCAACACATGAAATGGTGTCGTTTCCCCAGTCCTCATTATCCAGAAGGGCAACGGTGCCTATGGTTCCATCGGCAATTTTCGGCAGCCAGGTGTTTTTCTGGTCCTCGGTTCCTGCGCGCAAAATAGCCTGGCCTGCCAGTATGGTTGAAATAAGCGGGGGAGTAAACATATACCGCCCCATGCTTTCGGTGATGGAAATCACCGACTCGATGCCAAGGGCGAATCCGCCGAAGGCTTCGGGAAAACTTACCCCCGGCCAGCCGAGTTCCACAATCTCATCCCATAGCTTGGGATCATAACCATTGACGGTTTCCAATTGCTCCCGGACTTCGGAAACCGGGGATTTCTTCCGGCAGAACTCCCGGGCCGATTTCATAATCATGGCCTGCTCATCATCAAATTTCATCGCATTATTTGCTTCTTTTAACATAACCGTCTCCTTAACTCTTGGGCAGGCCGAGTACATGCTCGCCGATAATGTTTGCCTGGATTTGACTGGTCCCCCCGCCTATTGTAGCTGAAAAACTATTGAAGTAGGCGCGCTGCCAGAAGCCGCCTTCGACGGCATCTGCATCGCCCACATAGAGGCCGCCTTTGGCTCCCTGTATGGCAACTGCGTATTGTCGCATGCGTCTGAAGAGTTCCGACGCCCGCAGCTTGCCGGACAATGCCAAAGACAGAGGATAGTCCGAGCAAAGGGCCGGAATACCAGCCCGTACAGTTGACAGTTTCAGGGCCTTTTCTTCCATCATGAAGGTAACCAGGTTATCCCGAACTACGGGATCATTCAATAGGGGCTCTCCGTCCCGCATGATTGTCTTTGCACTCTTCATCAGGTCATCCATGGTGACCCTTTCGGCGAAATATTCAGACGCCTGCCCCCCTTCGGCAGAGCGTTCAAACTGAAGGGTCTGCATTGCAATCCCCCAACCCTGCCCCTCTTCACCCATCAGGCAGTCTGCGGGTATACGGGCGTTATCGAAAAAGGTTTCGGTAAAGCCATACTCTCCGGTGATTTTCTGGATGGGAACCGCCTTGACTCCAGGCACTTCCATGGGAGAAAGAAAATATGACAACCCGGCATATTTTCTTTCCGCATCCGGATTGGTCCGGGCCAGCAGGATCATGTATTTGGCGTAATTACCAAATGTTGTCCATATTTTAGTGCCGTTTATAATATATTCGTCTCCATCCCGGACAGCAGTCGTCTGGGAATTGCCCAGATCGGATCCGTGATCCGGTTCTGAGAATCCCTGGCACCAGATATCCTCCCCGGTTAGGATCCCTTTGAGGTATCTGTGTTTTTCCTCATCAGACCCCATCTTTAAAATCAAAGGGCCAGCCCAGCCAAGTCCGATGACGTTAAACATGATGGGCACCCGGTGAACCAGCATTTCCTTATCGGCTATTCTCTGGTATGCCACAGGCATTTCACGTCCGCCGTATTTAACCGGCCAGCTCATTCCCAGATATCCCGCATCATAGACTTTGCGCTGCCATTTGAGAAGGAAATCAAGCTGCTCTTCAGACCCAACTTCCATAAACGTCTGGGGCAGCAGAAATCCGGGGTCCGCCGGTTTGTTCTCCTTCATCCATGCAGAAACCTCCGCGCGGAATTCCTGGAGTTCTTTTGTACTGTCTGTCATTTAAATTCCTCCTGTTCAGTTTTCATCCAGTGATGTTCTGAATTATGCGGATCTTTTTGCATAAAGTTGTTCCGCATGCCTGTTTACCAATTCTATACTATCCGCCCTATACTTATCGGTTTTCATTTATGAATATTTCAATGAGGTTTGTTAGAAAGTTTTTTTGCAAGTGCCTCAAATGCTTTAGTATTAAATGCGTGTGTAGCACGGTTGCTCATAACCGGGTGAGACGATAATTTTACGACCACCATTTGTGCACCCGGGCTGATATGTAACGTCTGGCCGCTCACTCCAAGGGCTTCATAAGCACCATAAGCATTGTGAGTTATCCACCACTGATTATTATACGAGTATCCTATTCTCCAGTCATTTCCCTTTTTAAATTTTTTGCGATCGGCACCTTTGCGGATTTCATCTACTACTTCTTTTGCTAAGATTTGCCGACCGTTGAACTTGCCTCCCCGACGAAGCATTTCACATGCGCGAGCCAGATCCCGAAGAGTGGCGTTCAGACCTGCCCCCATCAGTTCAGCACCCAAAGTGTCTACCCATACATAAGCGTCTTCTTCAGCACCTATTGGCTGCCAGATACGTTCCGACATAATCTCTGCAAAAGACTTGCCGGTAATACGGCGCACAAGCCATCCTATTACTTCGGAATTTACAGTTCTATACTTAAATCCCAGGCCGTGTTTCCCGTTCTTCTTTAGTGTTTTGAGGAAGTCTGTCACCCCCTTAGGCCCTGTATAACCAGGTGGTGATGGAGCCATACCGCTCGCTATAGCGTAGCCCACTATATCAGAATTAGGATCAGTGTATACCTCAGTGAAAGCAACGGCTGCTGTCATGTCGAGTGTTTGCTGCACGGTCGCATCTCCCCATGCAGAATCTTTTAGCTCGGGAATATACCTGGATACTAAGGCTGTTGGATTAAGATTGCCTTCATGGATTAATTGCGTGGCAAGTAGGCCTGTAAAGGATTTGGTTACAGAAAAAAGGACATGCTGATATTCCGGCTGCATTGCATGATAGTACTTTTCATAAATGATTTTCCCTTTGTGTAAAACAATCATTGCATCAGTAAAGGTGTTTTTCTGCCATTCATCAATGGTTGTTCGGTTTCCCTTGTCGTCGTTGAATTCAATTGTGCCAAGGTTTTGAATATCACGTTTAAAAATTGAAGGGGCTCCGGAACCGCTCCAGATATTCTTTGTGGGTTTAAACTCGCGAAGATGATGGAACGTCCATCGGCTATTGGGAAATTTAAAAAAATTAGCTGCGGTTATCTGTTTGTCAGGTGGCGTTGGAAATCCCTGCATAAGTTTTAGCGAAATCGGATCAGTACCGCCAGGTGTCGGGAGTTCAGGTTGGGCATAAGCCGGAAAGTGAGACGATAGTAGAACTGCACATAGTATTACAATTGTCGAAAAATGAATCAAACGTTTCATAGTTCAGCCCTCATTATTTAGTAAAAAAAAATTAATAGTCTCCTGTTGTTTGTAAAACACCCGTTTAACACCCTGTGAAGAATGAAGATTTCTTATGATTTTATTTTAGAAAGTATATAGTTCAGGGAATTAGCAATTAGCATTGTTAATATCAACATTTTTATTTTTGATGATTTGAAAACCTTGAATACCGGAGCTTAAAAAATACAAATTTCATTTTGTCTGATATGAAGATTGCTTAGACACAGGATATATCTTTTTGAGTATATCATATACTTTAGCAGTTTATTAATAAAGCCAAAATACTTTCGAGAAAGTCTTGAAAATTGATAGCGTCGTAAAAAGTCTCCATCTACTGCGTTATAGCGGTTGATCAGAAGTTAGACATACTACATGTATGCCTTCACTCCTGATCAACCGCTAAGCCTTGTATATGAAGATTTCTACTTAGCCATCGTTAGTACTTTTAACGAGTTCATCAAAATTGAATGATATAGAATTTTATGTTATATACTTTGGACACAAAAATTTTCCAGGGATTTAAAATCAGTATTTATGTCATCGATATAGGAAAAGACAAGGGCGTGAAGTCCTGAGACTTGAAGGTTATATCAAAAATGAAAAGAGAAAACATTGCAACAAATGGTTTGGACCGTTCTTCTTTACACCGAAGTGATAAAAGCTGGATTCTTGATAAATTTAATGATGAACAGACCCGAATTATACCGGTTCATAATTTGACTGTTTTATGTGATAATACGAAACAACCCAAGGGTGTTTATCTTACACTCAAAGACTTCGTTAAGCCTTTAGATATAGTGGATTCCATGATATTCTTGGGTTTTTATGATGAGATGCCGTATTTTGCGGCCGACATAAACTCAGATGAATTGGCCTCAAATTTGATTAAACAGAAAAATGCCGTCTTTCAGGATCTTCAATCGGTTATTTCTTTACTTGACGATCGGGATTGCGAATTATTGACTATATCGCGTTTTATGATCTTTTGGCATTTAAGAAATCAGTACTGTGGTAAATGTGGTAATAAAACTAAAAGTTCAGATTCCGGTCATGTTAGAATCTGTCAGAATAAGGCCTGTAAAGAGCATTATTTCCCGAGTATGGATCCTGCTGTTATAGTTCTTGTTACATATGGAGATCGATGTTTACTGGGACGAAAGAAAGAATGGCTTGAAGGAATGTATTCTACACTTGCCGGATTTGTCGAACCTGGTGAAACGATTGAAGATGCTGTAGTTCGTGAAGTTCGAGAAGAAGCCGGAATAATTATTAATCTTGATGATGTTAAGTATCAACATTCCCAACCCTGGCTTTTCCCAAGTTCATTAATGCTGGGTTTTACTGCTAAAGCAAAAGGAAAAGAAATTATTCTCGATAAGAAAGAACTTGATGATGCTTGCTGGTTTACTAGAGATGAAATTAAATTAAATCCACGTATTGTCCCATTCAAAGTATCAATTGCTTATAAACTTATTAATGAATGGCTGAATAAAGGTGATTAAAAGGAAGCGTACATGAAAACTATTGAGCTTGTTTTCACTTTGAGTATTCCATTGTGCCCCTGAGGGGCAAGTTTAGTTACGACACAAGTGACCTTGTCGTTCGGCAAATAAATAATGGAGAATATATGAGAGTTTGTGGTGTTGAGATTAAGGGTTCAGATGCCATTGTTGTTGTGATTGATGGGACAAAAGATGATTTCGAGATTATTGACACAGGAGTCCAAAAGATAAAACTTGGTGATTCTAATGAATCTGAAGATGTAAAAATTTTTAATGAAAAATTTCATTTGTTCGTTAGAAATAACAATATCAACAAAATTGGTATAAAAAAAAGGAATACTAAAGGACGGTTTGCAGGTGGCGCCGCAAGTTTTAAAATTGAAGGAATAATTCAATTATCAAAAGATTCAATAGTAGAACTTATCGCCCCGGTATCGATATCATCGACAATAAAAAAACTACCGCCACCGTCAGCAAATCAACTATTTGAATATCAAAAAGGTTCCTATGAAACTGCATATGTCTTTTTGGCGGCATTATAATATATATCAGCCAGGCCATTTTTCTGTTGCTGATCCGATAAGCTACTTTGGTTAATACAACTATAACCTATTTAATAAATATCTATTGTACGATGCATGTGTATCCGCCGGTTTAAAATGCTCACTGACTTAGTGTATGCTGCGCTTTCTCTTTGGTAGATGCCTTGCCTTTAAACCCATCTGTTTTTTTGGATTGGTTCTAATTATGTGAAAGGGGGGCATATGAAAAAAAGAATTGTTATTTGTGCAGACGGCACATGGAATAAACCGGAAAGTGATCTTAAAAAGGACTTTCCAACAAATGTACTAAGGTTGGCCCGTGCGGTTAAACCTATCGGTGCAGATCAAGTTTCACAGCAGGTCTTTTATGATTGGGGAGTTGGCTCTTACTATGCTCAGGTTTCCGGTGGTGCAACCGGAAAGGGGCTGCACAAAAACATCATGGACAACTATCGTTACATTGTACAAAACTATTCGTCTGGAGACGAGTTGTATCTATTCGGTTTCAGTAGAGGTTCCTACACTATAAGGTGTTTGTGCGGTCTGATTAATAATTGTGGAATTATCAAAAGACCGGAGGCCTCATTGATACAAAAAGCTTTTAATCACTACAAAAGAAGCGGTGAGTCTTATTCACCCGGTGGAAAGGAATCAATAAAATTCAGAAATAAACATTCATACAAATCCCGGGATATAAATTTTGTAGGTGTCTGGGACACTGTGGGAGCCATGGGTATCCCTATGTCTTTTTTAGGACTATTTGAAGACAAAGATGAGTTTTACGATACAAAAATCGGCAGTAATGTTTGTATAGCAAGGCACGCCTTAGCTATAGATGAATATCGGAGTGATTTTATACCCACCATATGGAACCCAAAAGAAAATATGGATATACAGCAGGTATGGTTTGCAGGTGCTCATAGCAACATAGGTGGAAGCTATAAACCGGATAAAGACGGCTCACTGCTGTCAGATAGTCCATTGGCATGGATGATAAAACAGGCACGTGAATCAGGTCTTACAATTGAGACTCATTTAGAGAAAAGTATAAATGAAAATCCTTTGGCAACTCTTCATAATTCAAGGAGAAGCTTTTACAGGATTAAGGGAAAATACCATCGTAAGATTGATCATGGAAAAGGCCCAGTATTAATACATCAGTCAGTAAAATTACGCTGGGATAAAGATCCAAAATACAGACCGCCCCAATTAGTGAAATATGTAAATGAAAATGGATGGCCTGATAATCTTGTGAAGTAACAAATTGCAATAACGAAAAATAAACCGGCAAATATTTGATGGCGTCGTAAAAAGTCTCCATCTACTCCGTTATAGCGGTTGATCAGAAGTTCGACATACTACATGTATGCCTTCACTTCTGATCAACCAATATGTCTTGTATATGAAGATTTCTACTTAGCCATCGTTAATGCATTTTACGAGTTCATCATATTTAAACTTTAGTTGAAAAATTGAAGAAGTAATAATAATAATAAAGATGGAACTATAGCTGAGGATAATATAAATGTGTGCTAACGATGTATGAACGGGAGTGGTTTAATAGTATTAGTCATCTGATTGGTACTGCATTGGCACTTGTCGGTATGGTGCTGCTGGTTGTAATGGCTTCGCGTCAGGGTGATCCGTGGAAGATAGTAAGTTTCAGCATATATGGAACTACTCTGCTGTTGCTTTATACTTTTTCAACGCTTTATCACAGCATGCAGGGGAAGGCAAAAAAGGTTTTTCGTAAATTTGATCATCTCTCAATTTATCTTCTGATTGCCGGTAGTTATACCCCTTTTACTCTCATAACCCTTCGTGGTGGCTGGGGTTGGTCAATATTTGGTACTGTCTGGTTCATGGCGATTCTGGGGATTATACTCGATTCTTTACCTCAAAAAGGGCAACGAGTCTTACCGGTAATTATTTATATTATAATGGGCTGGTTCATTCTCATAGCTCTAAAACCCTTATTGCGGACTTTACCCCCTATGGGTTTCGCCTGGCTCCTCTTTGGCGGAGTATTTTATTCCGTTGGCATAGTTTTTTACTTGTTGGATGAGAGGGTACCCCATTCTCATGGTATATGGCATTTGTTCGTGTTGGCGGGCAGCATCAGCCACTATTTTACCATGTTCTTTTATGTGGTTTAAACAGGATACTTTTAGAAACACTTTACATGCAGGTACAGCTGTTAAAAACAGGAAAGGTTTATGGTTAAATTTAAAAAACTGAAAATTCTTCACCTTCTTAGTCAGAGACCGGATTCAACCGGTAGTGGTATATATGTGCAGGCCATGATTCGTGAAGCAACCGCCTGTGGGTATGATAATTATCTGGTTGCAGGTGTTCGTTCGGATAGTTGCGATGATACAGAATGCATTGAGCAGGATAAATCCATGTTTGTGAATTTTCATAAGGCTGATGTTTCATATCATATCCCCGGAATGAGTGATGTAATGCCTTATGAAAGTACCAGATTCTGTGACCTGTCCGAAAATGATCTTAGTGAGTATGAAAGTGCTTTTTCAGAAATAATTAAAAATGCTGTTCGTAAGTTTAAACCTGATATTATTCACAGTCACCATCTATGGATCGTCAGCTCCATGGCTCGTCAGCTGTTTCCGGATATTCCCATGGTAACTACTTGCCACGGCTCAGACTTACGGCAATTCCAGAATTGTTCCCACCTGCAGGAAAGAGTTTTAACCGGATGCCGGGAAATTGATGTTGTAATGGCTTTAAGTGAGGCACAAAAAAAAGATATTATCCGTTTTTACAATATAGACCCTGAAAAAATTATTATTGCCGGTGCGGGATATAACGACAGTCTCTTTTATGTGGAATCAAAACCAGATTCTGATCCGGTAAAATTGGTATATGCAGGAAAGCTTAGTAACGCAAAAGGCGTACCCTGGCTTTTACGTGCTTTGAAATCAATTAGTTCTCCTGCATGGGAATTACATCTTTTGGGTAGCGGAACAGGTGAAGAAAAAGAGCATTGCATCATGCTGGGAAAGGAATTAGGTGAAAAGGCTCGATTCTACGGTGCACTTCCACAGGAGAGCCTGGCTGAGATAATGAGACAATCTCATATTCTGGTGCTCCCATCTTTTTACGAAGGGTTACCGCTTGTTCTTTTAGAAGGGCTGGCCAGCGGTTGCCGGATTGTTGCTACTGACCTTCCGGGAACTAAAGAAATACTTGGTGCTCATGAAACAGACATTATAACTCTTGTCAGGACACCACGGTTACATTTTATCGATCAGCCATGCCAGGAAGATGAATATTCATTTGAGCAAAATCTGAAAAAAGCTATTCAACAGCAGATTATTGCTGCATCAGGTTGTGCGGAAATTGATTTATCACAAATTCAGGACAAAATTGACTCTTATACCTGGACAGGAATATTTAAAAAAGTAAGAGAGGTTTACCTGACATGCTTATACTAGGATATTATCTTAAGAACCTGTCAACGTGAATTTAAAGATAAATTGAAAAAGATGACTTTCGAGGGTAATAGGATAGCCGATACTAAAGTGTTTACCTCTGCCTTAACCGGAAACCAAGCTTAAACATCTGTTTAGTAATAAAGGAAAGGGAACTGATAAATATTAGAACCTATTTCAAAAATACATCTATTACCCGATCTTAGTGTTATATGCCGATTCAAAATGATCACATACTAAATATCTGCTACGTATTCTATTTAGGTATATGCAATTATTAACAGTTTTCATATACCTATCAAATCCAATATTGTTATCCTAATAAAATTCTGCTAACCAATATTTGTAAAATATCGATTCAACAGATATTAGAAGTCTGTTTCTGTATGACCCGAAGTTTTTATATGTTTCAAATTGATTTTGTATAGAGGTTGATACCATAATAATAATCCTGTTGTTTGAGACTTGGTTTATTGGAGATTTAAGATGAGAGAGATTCTTTATGGTTTTTACGGAACTATGATATACCTCCCATTGTCAGGTTTATCTAGGAAATGGCGAAGGTTTTCTATGCGTATTAATAATAAAGAAGGTGGATTTCTTCAGCAGATTAACTTGCCTGGTATTTCATGGAAACAATGTACCAATAAGAAAATAATAGAAATACGGGAGCATGATGAAGTAAATGGAAATATTAGAATAAGCGAGCTTGGCGTTATTAATGCCATAGCAGCAGATTGTGAGGATGGAACAAATATATTTGAAATTGGTACATTTGATGGCCGAACTTCATTAAACATTGCTTTCTCATCACCTTCTAATTGCAGCATATATACACTTGATCTTCCGGCGAAAACTGATACTCAATTTTCGTTAGCTCCTGGTGAAGAACATATGGTGGAAAAAGAGAAATCAGGTGCGAGGTTAGAAAAATATAGAGAATCAGATAGCTCAATTGTATCAAAAATACACAATTTGTTTGGTGATTCAGCATCATTTGATTATTCACCATACTATAAGTCCTGTTCACTGATTTTTGTTGATGGTTCACATGCATATGAATATGCACTGTCCGATACCTATGCAGCAATGAAAATGGTAAAAAAGGGTGGGGTAATTATATGGCATGACTATGGTATATGGGAGGGTGTGACGAGAGCACTTGAAGAAATCGAAGAAAAGGAAAAAATAGGGTTGAAAAATATTCGAGGTACAAGTCTTGTTTATTGGAAGAAGGAATAAACCTCCTTTCAGGATATCAAGAAATCATGACATTCCCAAAGTTATTACCACTTTCTATTGATTCAGCTTTGAAATTACAGTTTAGTTCAGGATGAAATTGAATAAATCCAAATGGTGGGTCAAGACTTAAACTAAGTTTTCTTGCTTTATGTACTAAGGACTCCAGATTAATAAGATTACCCAAAGGCACCTTTATTTCAGCCTGGATTTACCCGATATTTAATCTTTATATTTTGCAATAGTTTGCTATTATCTAAATATCGATCAATAAGATCAAATGTGCCAAACTTAAATGTCAGTTCCTTCCGATGAACTTATTTTTCCAGAGTCCTAATAAGTATAGATATTTATACCATTTATAACATGTAGCTTTCACCACTGGCCCTTACGGTTATATCACTGATATTTACTCCCCATGGTTGATTGATACAGTATATAATATTTTCTGCTATGGCTTCAGGGTGAAGTGTAAAATATTTGATACTGTTGACATCCATCAAGCCGGGATCCATTTCATCTGTACCTAGTGTGTTGAAACTTTCAAAAAATTCTCCAACAAACTGACCCAATGCACCTGTAATTGCTTCCTGGTTGACTACCGAGCCTCCAAGTCCTGTCGCAGGTACTCCTGTGGGTTTTACAACACTTGTTTTGATAACTCCACGGGCTTCCTGTCTTAATACACCAGTTAAAGTTATAACCGCGGCCTTTGTTGCTTCATATACAGCCCCTCCCACTACAGGGTAATTGGCATAAATTGATGAAATGTTAATTATTTGTCCCTGATCCTGCTTTATCATTTGATCATATACAGCTATTGTGCCGTAAAGTACGCCCTTCATATTAATGTCAATGCACTTTTCCCATGCTTCCCATGCATTTTCATGGTCTGCATAATATGCCAGAGGCATTATACCTGCATTATTAATCAAAACATCAATTCTTCCGTATGTATCTAATGCAAATTTAGCCATATCATCCATTTGGCTTTTTACACTTGCGTCTGTTACTATATATTCTGCCTGGCCACCTTTCGCTTTAATACCTTCAACTACTATTTTTAAACTTTCTTCATTAATGTCGGCACAAATGATTTTTCCTCCCATTTCTGCTGCCATTTCAGAAGTTAACTTTCCGAATCCGGAACCGGCGCCAGTAATAACAATTATCTTTTCATTAACATAGTTTTTCATTTTACCCCCTGAATAAAATTGTTTTTGTTATTTTAATTATTACTTTAAATAGTTATTGAAAAATCATTGTGTTACAATGTCTAACTTTAATACAATAAACATATAATAAATTCGCTTTCCGAAACGATAGAATCATATGTTTATCTTATAAACAAGAGGAATATAAGAAAATTTTACATAGCCATCGGATAAACTTTTTACGAGTCAATCAAAGTTGGATTTCAGAATGTATCAATAATCGGAGAAAATCGTTCCTTTTAAAAAATGACCTCTTAAATATAGATTCCTTAATAGCGAAAACTGCTTGTGTTTGTAACGGAAAAGATGTAATTCAAATTTATTAAAAACCAATAAATACGTTTAAGTAAGGGCTTTATATTTTCCTGTAAAACTTTAAAATTTCAGGGATATAAACTTCGTGCTTATTCCTTTTACTCAAACCTGCTTATCAGAAAGGAAAAAGAAATGGACATAACAATAGTTGAAGATACACTGAAGATCCAACAACTTTATGCCAGGTACTCAGATGCAATCATGCGTGGTGATGCTGAAACCTTCGGGTCCTGCTGGTGTGACGATGGTTTCTGGTTTTTACTTGGCAAGGAATATCGTGGAAAAGATAATGTTGTGGCAGCTTATTCCAAAACGACTACTGGAACTGATTTTGTAATGCACCTGGCAATTTCACCTTTAATATCCTTAGACGGGGATAAAGCTAAAGTGCGTACACAGGTCCAGGAAATAGTGCATTTTGAAAGCGGTATGGCGGTTCTTATTCTTGGTAATTATAATGATGAGCTGCATAAAGTTGATGGGCAATGGTTGTTTGCTGACCGCCGTATCAGCATTCGTTATTCGGGTCCGTATAGTATGGATGATAATGCCTTTGTGCCATTACCTCCTGAAGCTGATAAACCCTTAGCTTAAAACATAGCTTTGTAATTATTCAAAATCATCAAATACCTGTTTTACAGGTATTTGATGAAAACCGTCTGAAAATAGTTCGCAGGAGCTCTCCGGCGAACTAAAATATACCTGATTATTATTATAAAATATTTTGTTGTGATTTTTATCGCTACCTATTTTAGCATACTTTCTGATTAGAGGTAGCTTTTCCATATAACCAGCTTATAGTGTGATTAATGATAAATCAGGAACCGCTTATCTTTTTTAATAACCTCTTTTTTTCATCATCCAGAAGAATTTTACAATACCTGCAAAGCTGATCTGATTTTTGATCAACATCTTTTATACTTCTGCAATAGTGCATAATGCATGAAGGGTCCTTGCAATGTAGGAGCTTAAAGGTGTGACCCAACTCGTGGATTGCTTCTTTTATTACCCTGGAATAAAAAATATCCTTTGAAGTTTCTGCCGATAAGTCTTTTGTCAGTCTGCAGGTTGAAATTATGCAGGATGTTCCTCCAAGCTGTGCTTCACCGTATACAAATGTCAGAATAGGAATGAAAAGGTCGATGTCGGTAATTGCAAGAATTCTTGATGTATCAGGAGTGGCTTTTAAAGCAAGTTTTTCAAGAATTGGGGTTGAATAGTATTGTTCGCGTTTTGTATCAAAAGCAAAATCCACATTATTAACAAGTTTTTTTCTTTCAACAGGGAAACCGAATAATCTTTTAACCTCTTTGCCGATTGTATCAAGCAAATCAGTATCATGATCACCCATGGGGGAAATAATAATTTTATGTTCTATTGTATCATTCAACTTTGATTAACTCGTAGAAAGTATCACCGATGGCTAAGTAAAAATCTTCATATACAAGACATAGCGTTTGGCCAGGCGTGAAGGCATACATGTAGTATGTCGAACGTCTGGCCAAACGCTATAACGCAGTAGATGGAGACTTTTTACGACGCCATCAACTTTCGTATTCACTGAATTGGTAAAGTCGGTTAACTAGTGCCCATCCAGAAATGGTTTTTTTGGATGGACATTAACTACTATTCTTAAATTAAGCAGCTTTGGAGCAATTTCAGAGTTTATTCCCGTATTTTACGGAAAGGACCGCTAATAGAAAAATAAAGTTGAGCTAAACCCCATCCTGTTTTTTTATGTTATAAAGTTTTATCTTTTTGTAAAGTGTTGAGCGGTCAACGCCTAATGCCTTGGCGCTTCTGGAAATATTCCACGAGCATTTATCAAGTATCTGAACGATATGTAACTTTTCCATTCCCTTGAGCGAGTCATCTGATGTGGGAACCGAATATTCAGGGCTAAAAATAGGCAGATTTTCAGGTTGAAGTGATCTTTCTTTTCCAACAACCACAGCTCTTTCAATAGAATTTTCAAGCTCTCTTATATTGCCGGGCCATTCGTACAGCATTAATTCATCCATGGCCATACGGCTGATTCGATCTATCGGTTTGTTTATTTCCTGAACAAAACGGCTTAGAAAGTGTTCTGCAAGAAGCGGAACATCTTCCTTGCGCTCACGCAGCGGAGGCATAGTAAAGGATATTACGTTCAGGCGGTAAAATAAATCTTCGCGGAAAGCTCCATTACTAATTGCTTCATCGAGGTCCCTGTTTGTTGCTGCAATAACACGAAAATCGGCTTCTATAGGCTGCGTGCCGCCGACACGGTAAAAAACACGGTCTTCAAGAACACGCAAAAGATCAATCTGCATTCTCATGCTAATTTCACCTATTTCATCAAGAAAGAGCGTACCCCTGTGAGCCAGTTCAAGCCGTCCCTTTTTTGTTTCCTTGGCATCAGTGAATGCACCTTTCTGATATCCGAAAAGTTCGCTTTCCATAAGATGTTCAGGAATAGCACCGCAGTTAACCGTGACAAACGGACCGGCGCTTCTTGGGCTTTTTGTGTGCAGTGCTTTTGCAGCAAGGCCTTTGCCGGTACCTGTCTCACCGGTTATAAGAACAGTGGAATCAACAGGGCCGACATCCTCAATGAGATCGAATATACTCTGCATGGCCCCTGACTGGCCGATCATACTTTCAAACCTTGTTCTTTCCCTGAACTCTTCCTTAAGGAATATATTTTCCCGTACATGTTTTTTGTAATCTATGATTTTTTCTATAAGAACTCCCAGATCATCTGGATCAAACGGTTTAAGGAGGTAATCATATGCCCCTTTCTTTATCGCTTCAATTGCTGAAGTTATTGAGCCGTAAGCTGTAATCATAACTATAGTTATATCGGAATCATCTTTTTTAACTATGCCGAGGAGTTCAAGGCCGCTCATGCCTTCCATCTTTATGTCGAGAAGCATGATATCAAATTTAACGTTCTTTAATTTCTCAAGTGCTTCCTCACCGCTTACAGCCATTTCCACATAATGACCGTCACGTTCAAGCCAAGCCGCAAGTGATTCCCGTATAATAAGCTCATCATCGACAATAAGGATCTTTGTACTGTTCATTAATGCCTCCCCATTAACTTAAATTTTTCAAGACTTTCTCATTTCCTATCAGGTGAAACCTGATATAAAATATGGTCCCTTTACCAGGGGACGAATTAACGTTTATTGAACCGCCGTGTTCCTTAATAATTCCATATGCAACTGAAAGACCGAGTCCAACGCCCTTTCCCTTTTTTTTTGTAGTAAAAAACGGTTCAAATAGTTTTGAAAAATTTTCCTCCTCTATTCCTGTACCGGAATCTTCAATAATTATTTCAATATATTTTTCTTTTTCAGAATATGTTGTTTCAATTATCAGGTCACCACCTTCGCTTGATGACATACTTTCAACCGCATTGGAAATAAAATTCATCAAAACCTGATGCAGCTGGTCCTCTGATCCTATGAACCCCGGCAGATCCGGTTGTAGTTTTGTTTTTGCCTTGACCCCGTTTATTTTTAAAAGATTTGAGTTAAGCATGAGAACCTGCTCAATCAGCATATTAAGATTAAGACTCTTAAGTTCCATTTTAGATTGCCTTGAAAAAGTCAGAAGGTTTGAGACAATCCTGCTGATGCGTCGTGTTTCAGATTCAACAAGACCTACATATTTCTGAAACTTTTTTATTTCCGCATTACTTTCAATATCTTCTTCGATGATTCGGTTCATTAGCATAGTCAGGTTTAGTACACCTGCAAGCGGGTTATTAATTTCATGAACTACAGATGCTGCAAGTTTTCCCAGGGAAGCCATTTTATCCTGATGTAAAAGTTTGTCATGGGTTTCTTTAAGTTCACCTGTACGTTCTTCCACCATCAATTCGAGACGACGTGTTATTTCTTCAGATTTGATTTTTTTCTCTGTTATATCACGACTAACTTCAATAAATTTGGATATTTTCCCGTTTTTTTCCCATACAGGAAATGTTGAAAGTTCTACATATCGTGTTTTTCCTTTTTTACTTACACGTGTCAGTGTTTGGCGGTGAGGCCTTTTATTTTTTATTACCTCGCTTAGAGGGCAGATCATGCCATTGTCAAAAATGCAGTCTGTGTCTGAATTCTGGAAAATCTTGTGACATTTTTTCCCGATAACCTCTTCAGGAGAATAGTCCATTTTCTCAAGAAAAGAGATGTTTGCTTCTATGATTTCCTTTTCAGGGTTAATAACAATTATGAAATCGTCAATGCCGTTTAAAATAGTCTCAACTTCAAAGTTCCTTTTTTTCAGTTTCTGCTCATCGACTGCAATGGCTTTCCATATGAATTCAAACGATTGATATGACAAGAGTCTGATATTATTTGGTTTAGTTTTTAATATGTCTTCAAGTATGCTAACTTCGGGGGATAGAATTGCAATCAGGTCAATTTCATATTCTTTTTTATATAGTTTATGATAGTTATCAACTGTTACAAGACCGATTTTTTTTGCAAATGTAATTCCGGGAGAGTTCGGGTCAGGGTCTGCAACTGCAGATATCCTTGCATGAACCTCACTTTTTTTGTAGTCGCTGAAACTTTTTTCAAGAAGTTCCCTGCAGTAAGTCCCACCGCCGACAATGGCAATATTTATGAATGGTGAATTCATATTCTGCATGGATATAATTCCTGTTTTTTAGTTTAGGAATGTATCACAGTTGAAATTTGACATCTTATTGAAAAACAACTTTAATAAATAATTCGAGAATGAAGGTGGTTCTAATTGAATTAACTGTAATTACTATGTATTTGAGAGACAGTTTGAAACGATATCATGTAGGGAGCCTTATTTCAAGGATGATTTTTTTATACTTGATTGATGTCTTTCCCGTGATTTAAATTAAACTCAATACTCAATGTATTCCTGTGTTTAAAATTTTCGCCTTCCTTGAACTTGAACAAAAATGAACACTCTGCAAAGGTCTCACTTTTTGTGAAAGCATCAATGATGAACCAGAAACTAAGGATCATGGGAAAATTAAGTACCCTCTTAAGTATCTCGGACCAGGGTTGTATATTATGGGCTTTCAATATCAATTTTTTGGAATAGTTTCATATAAGTTCATTATTGCTTAATCATATTGATCAAATACAGCATATATATGAATGTTTTTACAGGCACTTGATTTTTTTTCATCGACTTAAAGAAAAAACAAATAAAACCAATTGAAAAAATTCTTGACAAAGAATCGTATCAACATTAATCTTTCAGCGATTATATCAAAAACTTTTATTATCACAGGAGTTTATACCTCATGGCATTAACAAAGGCAGATATTGTAGAAATAATTCAGGAGAAAACCGGTAATCCTAAAAACCTTTCAGCCGACACTGTTGAAACAATTATAGAAATCATTAAGAATTCCCTACAAAATGGTGATGATGTACTGATTTCAGGTTTTGGAAAGTTTTGTGTAAAGGGAAAGAATAAAAGAAGAGGCCGTAATCCCGCCACTGGTGAAGATTTGATGCTTCAACCAAGGAAGGTAATTACTTTTACGTGCTCAAATAAGCTGCGTGAAAAAATTAACAGGTGATTATAAAAGTTTTAGATTTATTTAATTCGTTTGCAAGTATTTTAATGATAATATCGGATCTCTGATCCGTAAGCAGACTTTCGGTCCTTGGTTTCAACCTGTCTTATTCAACCGGTCTTATTCACTTGGTGGTAGTTGTTTTAATAAGATTTTAAGGTCCTTTTTCCAGTTTTTTAAATATTTCTTCTGCATCAGCGCCGGGATTATTAGCAATAAAGTTTGCAATAAAATTAGCAAAAAATGCGGCAGAGATTGACGTCCCGTATAAATACCAGATTCACCTTTATACCCTACAGGCATATCTGCAACATCAGGTGCATAAAGTCTGACTGAATCACCAAAATTAGATTTTTCCCAGTATTTGCCGTTTTGATCCAGCGCTTCAACACTGATAACAGATGAATAGGCAGCAGGATATGAAGCCTTTCCTGTTGGTTCATTGCCTGCAGATGCTACAATAATCAGTCCTTTTGAACTTTTATCCCCTGATCCACCATTTTTTTATAATATTAAAAGAAATTGTTTTTGAACCCAAGATATTTGTATTAATAATAGATGATTCTGGTATTGATCATTTAGATGGAAGAGGATGTTTTAAGATGTTGAATATCATTTTATAAGGCTGATGAGTTTGCAAAATATTTAACTGATGTTTATGTAAAATCGCCTTTGAGGGTATATGTAAGACTTACCGGTTAGCCTGATGTAAAAGAATATACATAGTATGCCGACATCCGGCTAATTATTATAAAATAGTGGATGGAGACTTTTTATGACACCATCTAATTTGGTCTTTGACAAAGGTTTGATTTTCTGCCACATAATTTAAGCGATTATTCAGGGGTATGAAATCCCTAAAGAGGATCAGCCATTTTACTGAAAATACATTGATAGCGTCTCTAATACAAAACAGGTCACTGAATGCATGTAAAATAAAAATATACATTTTAAAAATTTAAGGAGATTGAATCTATGACAGCAGAACCGAAAACAAAACCCGGATTTTACGGATGGGTAAATGTCGCAATCCTTTTTTTTATTTACTTTTCAGCTTTTGGAGGAGTTTTTTATTCCTTCTCGGTAATATTTCCAGCCATGATAAAAGATCTCGGATGGAGCAGGGCTGATGCGTCTATTGCCCATACGAGCTGCATATTTATGATGGGCCTTCTTACACCTGTCCTTGCTGTTTTGATAAAAAAAATAGGAATGAAGAAAACAATTATTCTTGGCCTTTCGGTCAGTTCCATCGCCCTTGTTCTGCTCAGCACAGTTACAAACAATATTTATATGTGGTTTGTCCTCTGGGGCCTTCTCATACCGATAGGTTTTGCTTTTGCCGGTTATATTCCGATTATGACTATGATTATGATGTGGTTCAGCGTCAAACGAGCCACAGTGCTTGGTATAGTTCTTACATCCTCAGCTATATCCGGATTTCTGGCCCAGCCTGGGTTTGCATGGCTTATGGGGAAATATGAATCATGGCAGATTGCCTGGGCAGTGTGTGCCGGTTTTACAATTCTAGCGCTTATCGCTTCATTTTTCCTTGTAGGTTCACCTTCAGATGTCGGCCAGCATCCTGACGGAATTTCTCCTGAAGAAGCAGCCGAAGCTGCGAAAAACACTTCCGGTCAGACCATGACATACCGTTCTCCTGTTGACTGGCCGTTAAAAAACGTCTTCAAAAATCCGGTAATATGGTTTATCACAATTATGAATATCGGTCATATCCAGGGACTGATGCTGGTAACATCGCACGGAATTATGCACTTTACCGACCAGGGTTTTTCAACAATGCAGGCCGCTTCCGTATTGAGCATAATTATTCTATCCGCAGGAGCAGCCCGATTTCCCGTTGGCTGGTTGGCAGATCGTATCGAACCTCAAAAGATTGCCTTCTGCGCAATGTTTTTAATGTTTTTCGGACTGATTGGAATATGGAAGGCACCTTCTTTGGGTTTATGCACTGCCGCGGGTGTTGTTTACGGCTTTTGCTACGGAGCTGTACTGGTTCTCGGTCCTTTATTATCCGGAAACTATTTCGGTCCGGAAGCGTTCCCGAAAATAAGCGGTGTTTTAGGACCTCCTTTAACAGTTTTTACAGCAGTTGTTCCTGTATTTGCCGGATTTATCGTTGAAAAATTCGGAAACTACAATATTGCATTCGCTACTGTTTCAGCCATTATTTTAGTTGGTACCATATGCATATTATTTGCTTCTCCGCCCAAACCGGATTTCATTGAAGAGACTGTTGCTGAGGTTTAGGATTTGCAGTCATGTCTTTTTCGAAAATTCCTGTTTCAACAGAGATATTTATTAGGAAGGACTGAAAAATAATGGCTGGCAGAAATAGATTTTTTTAATGACATGCAGTTAATAAAAATTAATTAGAGATAATATTATAAAGCCGGGCTGATTACTCTTGTTAAGAGTGCCGATTATTGTTTCAGCCCGGCTTTAATTGTTTTTAGTTTCTCTATGTGTTTTTCAGGATATCCTTCCATTTTTTTATAGTAAAAATAATAACTAATGTGACTGCGGGTTCCAAAAATGAACGCCTAATATAAATTTAAAAAGATAAAATATTTCGAGAGATTAAATTATGACAGAAGTAAAATTTGAAGGTGAAACAGGCCGTCTTCATCGTGCATTGGCTCAATGTCACGATATGGTTGTCAGGAGGAGTGCAGTATTCGAGTCTCTCAATTTAAGTACAGGTGAAAAGGTTCTGGACGTTGGTTGTGGTGGTGGATTCTACACTTATGAAGCTGCACAATTTGTCGGTTCTACAGGCCAGGTATGTGCTATTGATATAAGCGAAGATCAGATTGGTGCTGCCCGTCAGAAATGCACTGACTTTCCATGGGTTGAGTGCCGCGCGGCTGATGTTTTAGACCTTCCCTATGAAGACTCAGCATTTGATGCGATCTATGGGGTTCAGGTATTGGAGTTTGTGGCCAATGCGGATGATGGACTCAAAGAGTTGTTACGAGTTCTAAAGCCCGGGGGGCGATTGGTCATCCTGTCTACAAATTGGAACTCTCTGGTATGGTTTTCAACCCAACCGGAACGAATGAAAAAAATGCTTACTGCTTTTGATCAACATGCACCTTATCCTGATTTTCCTGCAGAGCTTCCATCAAAGCTTCGGAAGATTGGTATGAAAGCGGTAATTCAGAAACCTCTTTCAATTCTGAATATGTCTTACAACGAAAATAGCTACAGTTATTGGATTGCAAAAGGGATAAAACAATTTGTACTTGGCCGTGAATTGGTCGATGTGGCTGAAGTAGAGGACTGGTTTGAAGAGTTTGAAAAACTTGAGAGAGAAGGGGCTTTTTTCTTTTGCTCAACATCGGTAATCACTGAGGTTTTGAAGACTTCGTAGTTATAAAATTTAAATTTTTAGTTTAAAGGGGTATACAAAAACCGAGTGTTCACAGAAGAGGTTCCATCCGTCTTTTGCCCTCAATTAAGATTTTTTACGATGTCATTAATATTTATTATCTTGACAAAAGGAAAGCTTATACATTAATTTATAAAATCTTATTCAAATTCAACAATATATCGAATATAAAAATCTTATTACAGTTCAAGAATATCAAAGATAGTGTGGTTCCATAGAATGTTTAATTAGTGATAAAAACAGGTCGTAGCTTTTTTTATCGCAAAAATTCAAAGGAAATGATGGGATGGCACCTTCACAAAAAACTCAGGAATCAGGGAAAAAAAAGGGCTGGCTCTTTGGCCTGATCATCGGAGTGGTGCTTATGACCCTTACGGTGCTGGCTTCGGGCTTTATGATTGAAACCACCAACACCGATACCTTTTGTGTATCATGTCATGCCATGAATCCCTTTCGCAATGCCTGGACACAGTCAGTTCACGGAGGGCAAAATCCCCAGGGGTTTGCAGCCCAATGCGTGGATTGCCATTTACCCCACGGAAATTTTGTCGAGTATGTCACCGCCAAGGCTATCACAGGCACCGGAGACGTTATCCAGAACATAATTCTTGATGTGGAAAAATTTGATTGGATGATGAATTCTGAAAAACGCAGGACAAAGTTCACCTATGATTCAGCCTGTCGTCGATGTCATCATAAGTTGGATGCAGCACCGGGAATGCCCAGAGGCGGATTTTTGGCACACCGTGCTTATCTGCGGGGAGATACAACGAAGAAATGTGTAGAATGTCACCCGCATGTAGGACACAAAAATATGGCTGATATGGTGAATCGTTACTTTAAGAAACAAATATAGGTTCAATATATAAAGTATAACCAGACTCAATGAATGTGCATCAGACAATAAGGAGGAAAGTATGAAGCTGACGCCAGGCAAAATAGGGATTTTCACCCTTTCAATGCTACTGATTGGTATGGCCGCATTAATCGGCGCAGAAGAATATTTAAACATTCCCAAGGAGTTGGTCATTAAACGAGGCTTTACCAAGGAGGCTCTCAGCTGTATCGAATGCCACGCCCAAAAAATACCCGGAACCGTGGAAGGATGGAAAACCAGCCGTATGAGCCATGCCGGAGTGTCATGCTATGACTGCCATGTCGTCGACAAGTCTTCTCCAATGGCCAG
>JABHLN010000029.1 GCA_018693105.1 Desulfobacterales bacterium
CATGAGTGAAGGCATACATGTAGTGTGTCGAACTTCTGATCAACCACTATAACGCAGTAGATAGAGACTTTTTACGACACCATCAAACCTTGATGAACTTGAAAAAAGCATAACCAATGGCTAAGTAAAAATCTTCATATACAAGGCATAACGGTTGATCAGGGGTGAAGGCATACATGTAGTGTGTCGAACTTCTGATCAACCGCTTTAACACAGTAGATGGAGACTTTTCACGACGCCATGAAACCTTGTTATCCCCTCGTCCTTAGCAGCCTGAAAAGCCTCAGTATAATCCTGATACGTTAGACGTGATGAAAGGGCCTCAACCTCATGGGCATTTCCGCAAGGCCTGTACTGAGACATGATATTAACAAAGCTGTTTTTAGAAATTTTTTCGACTATGAATCTCATAATTTCCCGTGTACCTGCAAAACCTTCAGGAAGGACAAGGTGTCGAATCAGAAGCCCTCTTTCCGCAGTCCCAGAACTGTCACAAACAAGATCCCCTACCTGTCTATGCATTTCAATAAGAGCATTACGGGCAGCTTCAGGATAATCATGTGCATTACAAGTAATTTGCGCAATACCAGAATTCCAGAACTTAAAATCAGGCAAATATATATCAAAAACACCTTCGAGCAGTTTCAACGATTCAACTTTTTCATACCCCCCTGAATTATATACAAGGGGGACTGAAAGACCCTCAGATACCGCAATCTCAACAGCCGAAAGAATCTGTGGAACAACATGAGTAGGTGTGACAAAATTTATATTATGACATCCTGAATCCTGTAGATAGAGCATTATATCTGCGAGTTCCCTGTCACTTACTTCCTGACCGTCTCCCAAATGACTTATTTCATAGTTCTGACAGAAATTACATAGCAGGTTGCAGTGTGTAAAAAAAATCGTACCTGACCCTTTGCTGCCTACAAGAGGAGCCTCCTCTCCAAAATGGGCATTATAGCTTGAAACAATTGAGTTTTCTCCTGTTCTGCAAATCCCTGTTTCTCCGGCAAGTCTGTTAACACTACAGTGCCTGGGGCATAAATCACACGATCGTAATTCTTTGTATGCTTTTTGACTTTTTTTTCTAAGAAGTCCTTTTTTATGAGTTTCAATGTAGGACGGTTTAAAGGCTGGCATGATTAGTGTACTTACCACTCTTCTTGTATATGGATTTCACACTCTACAACTAATTGTTTTTCTATGTATAATATAGTTCCTTATGTATGTCAATAAACCAGAATAATTCACAATTCTACAAGTTAAGTAAAATTATATAAAAATCGTTACCATTAAATCTGTCAGGTAAAAAAATTACAGGTCTTATAAGGAAAAATTCTTGCGTAATACATTCCGATTGGGATAATAAAATACACAATTGTCTTTGTTTATCAAATATAAGAGTCTATGACTGTTCTGCTTCAATATTGAAGCATTAGGGGCAGTTTTTGGAGAAAAATTGATGCACTATGAAGGAAATATCATAAGGCCTCCAAGCGAGGCGTACAGTATCCTGCTCCAGGCTTCAGTGGGATGCTCGCACCACAAATGCACATTCTGCGGGGCATATGACAGAAGACGTTTTAAAATCAAAAAAGATAATATTATCATGGCTGATATTGCATATGCAGCAAAACATTACAGGGGCCAGACCCGGCTTTTTATCTGTGACGGGGATGCACTTATTATTCCCCACAAAAGATTGCTAAATATCCTGAAGGAGATCAAAAAACAGCTTCCATGGGTAAAAAGAGTCGGCGTATATGCAAATACCAAAAGCATTAATATCAAGACCTCTGAACAGCTGGAAGAACTCAGGGAACACGGACTCAAAATTGCATATATGGGGCTTGAAACTGGTGATGATGTTACCCTTAAGATGGTTAACAAAGGTACAGATTCAACAGGCATGGTCAGTATGGGTAAAAAAATCAGAAATGCAGGAATAAAATTATCAATTACTGTACTATTAGGTCTCGCCGGCAGAAAACGTTCCGCTATCCATGCAATTGAAACAGGGCGTGTTCTTTCCGCTATCGACCCTGAATATGTAGGTGCTCTCAGCCTAATGCTTGTCCCTGGTACTCCTTTATATGAAGAATATAAGGCGGGCAGGTTCACCTTGATTGAGCCTGATGAAATGCTTGAAGAACTGGGTATAATGATTGCTAATACGAATCTTACCAGGGGACTCTTCCACTCCAATCATGCTTCAAACTATCTCCCTATTAAAGCAAAATTCCCAAAAGACAAGGACTCAACGCTGGAACTTATCAGAAAGGCTGTGGCAGGAAAAGTAAGGCTTCGGCCGGAACATTTGAGAGCCTTGTGATATGGAAATTCTGAATACACATAAATATCTAACTAAACAATAAAGGAGTGTCAGATCATGTCTGAAACCCGGTCAAAAATCGATGAACAATGTATCAATACAATACGAACACTTTCTATAGATGCGATACAAAAAGCCAACTCCGGTCACCCTGGAGCACCAATGGGACTTGCACCTGCAGCTTATGTGCTGTGGACGCAATACCTTAAACATAACCCAAAAAATCCTGACTGGTTCAACAGGGACCGCTTTGTCCTTTCCGGAGGACATGCCTCCATGCTTTTATACAGCCTGCTTCACCTTACAGGTTATGATGTAAGCCTTGATGATATAAAAAATTTCCGCCAATGGCAGAGCAAAACACCAGGTCATCCTGAATGCGGGCATACTCCCGGTGTAGAAACAACAACCGGCCCTCTAGGGCAGGGGTTTGCAAATTCCGTAGGCATGGCAATAAGCGAACGGCATCTTGCATCAAGGTTTAACAGACTGAAACATGATATTATTGATCATTATACTTACGTCATGTGCGGAGACGGTGATATGATGGAAGGAATCACATATGAATCAGCGTCTCTTGCCGGACATCTCGGATTGGACAGGCTTATCTGTTTATATGATGACAACCGTATAACGATCGAAGGAAGCACAGACATAACATTTACTGAAGATGTTCCAGCCAGATTCATTGCCTGCAACTGGCATGTAGTAGAGGTAGAAGATGGTAATGATCTGGACGCTATCGGAAAAGCAATAGAGGAAGCAAAAGCCGAAACACAAAAGCCTTCTCTGATTATTCTTAGCACCCACATTGCATACGGCAGCCCCAATAAGCAGGATTCCAATGAAGCACATGGTGCACCCCTTGGCGAAGATGAGATCCGGCTTACAAAGAAAAACCTTGGCTGGCCTGAAAATGAATCTTTTCTTGTTCCTGAGAACACACTAAAAGTATTCAGAAAATGCATAGAAAATGGCGAACAAATCGAAAACAAATGGAAAGAGAGATTTAAACAATATACAAAAGCTCATCCTAAAACCGCTGATGAACTTGTAAATGCAATCAGCGGTTTTCTTCCCAATGACTGGGATGCAAAAATTCCCGAATTTTTACCTTCAGACGACCCGATTGCAACCCGTAAGGCATCAGGAATGGTATTAAATGCAATTGCTGATAGTGTTCCCACACTTATCGGAGGATCAGCAGACCTTGCCCCTTCAAATAATACATATATAAATTCTTCCGGTGAACTCCAGAAGAATAATTATAACGGACGCAATATCCGCTTCGGAGTAAGGGAGCATGCAATGGGAAGCATTATGTCAGGGATGTTCCTTCACAACGGGCTCAGACCTTACGGCGGTACATTTCTTGTCTTTTCAGATTACATGAGGGGGGCAATTCGTGTGGCCAGCATCATGAAGCTACCCGTAATATACGTATTCACACACGACAGTATTGCAGTAGGTGAAGACGGCCCTACACATCAACCAGTTGAACATATTGCAGCGCTTCGTGCCATACCAGGCCTTACCGTTATAAGGCCTGCCGATGCAACTGAAACAGCTGAAGCATGGCGTCAGGCGATTAAGAAAACCGACGGTCCTACAGCCCTTATATTAAGCCGTCAGAAACTTCCGGTACTGAACAAAGAAGCTGCAGATACCGATTGTGGAAGTGGCGCCTATATTCTGTCAGATTCAGACGGAAAACCTGATGTTATTCTCATCGCATCAGGATCGGAAGTCTTTATTGCGGTGGAGGCAAAAAAAGAACTTGACGCAAAAGGCATCTCAACAAGAGTAGTCAGCATGCCTTGCTGGGAATTCTTTGAAGAAAAACCTGAGAGTTATAAGAACAGAGTTCTACCACCTGATGTTACCGCACGTGTTGCAATTGAAGCAGGTGTTCCAAATGGATGGGAAAAGTATACCGGCAGCGGCGGAGTAGTAATAGGAATAAATAGATTCGGCGCATCTGCTCCAGGAGGAATAGTTATGAAAGAATTCGGTTTCACAACACAAAATATCGTTGAAACAACAATGAACCTTGTAAAATAAGATAAACCAAAAGCCGGATAAAAGGCTGTTTTACTTTATCATACTAAAAAAAGAGCTGTGTTTAATCCCACAGCTCTTTTATCTTTTGCTATATAATAAACTGGATTTTGGCAGGAAAATTAGTTAGTATGACGGTATGAAAATTTTCTTTTCATTCCTTTTAATCATCTTCCTTGCATTCAGCGGATATCATCTATCATTTCGAAACTTCCGTTTACCCCTCTTTGCGCGAAAATTTTATCTTACAGGCACTGAGTTCCTTTTTCTAGGACTGCTCCTCGGTCCGCAGTTTTTGAACATCCTTGATGACAATACCTTCAGAGGACTTGAACCCCTCAGCGCCCTGCTGCTGGGCTGGATCGGACTGCTCTTCGGGTTCCAGTTTGAAATCTCAAAGCTCCGGCGATTTCCTTTTGAGTTTTTCATAGCAGCGATACTTGAAGGAGCTATGACGTTTCTGTTTGTATTTTTCGGAGTTATTTTATTCTATAAATCCGGCTTGCTTAACACAAACCTGTCCGGTCCCACAATACTGATCGTTGCCCTTACTCTGTCTGCCGCCGCTGCCTGTACAGCACAAACAGGAGTTGTCCTCCTCGCAAGTGAAAAAGTTGCAAAACACCGCCAAACTGTAAAAATCCTGAGATATATTTCAAGTATAGACGGTCTGTTCGCAATAGTAATATTCGGTGTTACTATAATGCTTCGTCCTGAAATCTATTCCGGCTCCCCTCTGGTAAATTGGCTTGGATGGACTACTTTCATAAGCCTAAGCGCATGTGCAGGGTTGCTAATGCTCTATATACTTTTCTTTACCCAGCGGCGTGAAGAAAGCGAACTGACACTTGTAGTAATCGGCATGGTTATGTTCACAAGCGGCGCATCATCTGTATTAAATATGTCGCCTCTTTTTACAAACTTCTTTATAGGTTTCTGCCTTGTAAACCTGACAAGAGAAAAGGAAAAAATATTTAATATTCTTGTTACAATAGAAAAACCGGTGTATCTGCTTCTTCTTGTATTTCTTGGGAGAAGCTGGCAACTCAGTTCAGCCTGGATTATCTTTCTTGCAGCCATATATTGTATACACAGGGCCGCAGGAAAAATTACAGGGGGATTTATTATAACCCGATTAGGGCCGGCCTTAAAACTGCAACCCTCAAACCTTGGGTTTGGTTTGCTTGAACAGGGCGGCCTTGCCCTGGCAATACTTTTTGATTATCACCAGAACTTTCCCGGAGATATCACTGCGCAGGTAGTAAGCCTCGCCCTGCTTGCAATAATATATAACGAGTTCTTAAGTCCTAACTTTCTTAATCGCTTATTAAAGGACGACTAATGCCCCGGAAAATTCAAACAAGAGACAGTCTGACTGTTTATTTTCTTATCCTTATACTGATAACCGTTTTTGCGTTGTGGTTTAAAAGCCTTGAAATAGAGTCAAACAGGCAACAGGCCGGAATTACTATCCTGTCATTAGGCATTGTTCTTCTTGCCGCCTATGTGTTTTCACGAATTCTTAAAATCACAAAGCTTCCTTTAATAACCGGATATATTTTTGCAGGAATTATTGCCGGACCATATATAACAGGTTTTCTCTCTGTTGATGATGTTGAACGTTTCCGACTTGTGGATGACCTTGCGCTGAGTTTTATCGCATTTACTGCCGGAGGAGCTCTTCACCTCCAATCCCTTAAAAAAAAAAGCAGGGTTATTTTATTCAATGTAGCACTCCTGACAATTGTTGTTTTTGCCATTGTCTATCTGTTTATAATCTCTACAGGAAGGTATTTCGACTTTATAAATACGCTTTCTTCAACTAATATCACAGTGTTCGCCATACTTCTTGGAGTTGTATCAGTGGCACGATCACCATCATCTGCCATAGCCATTATAAGTGAATGTCGTGCTTCAGGCCCTTTCACGGAAACTATACTTGGCGTAACCGTGGTCATGGATATACTTGTTATAATATTTTTCACATTTGCCATGACCATCGGAAAAATTGTAATTAACGGCAGTGAAGCCGTATACTACACCGCATTAACAGGCCTTTCGCTTGAAATACTGGCATCAATACTAATAGGCATAGTTCTTGGCAAAGGGATCTCAATATATATTGACAAGGCCGGTCACGACCTTCCGCTATTCCTGCTTTTCCTTGCATTTGGCGTAACCAGGACATCACTCTGGATAAGTGATTTTACTGAGACCCATTTTAACATTTTCCTTCACCTCGAACCGCTTCTAATCTGCATGAGCACAGGATTCACAGTACAAAACTTTGGCAGTGGAGGTAAGGTTTTCATGGAAAGCCTTGACCGCATGGCCCTTCCTATTTATGTGCTGTTTTTTTCTCTGGCAGGTGCTTCGCTTAATATTGAATCCCTAATTATTTGCTGGCCCCTTGCCCTTAGTCTTGTATTTGTAAGGGCAGGAAGTATCTTTTTAGCCACATGGACAGCCGGGACAATATCCCGTGATCCGTCAATACATAAAAATAACGCCTGGATGGCGTACCTCACACAGGCAGGGGTAGCAATAGGTCTTGCTCAGCTCGCTCAACGTCAGTTTCCCGAAATAGGGTCCTATTTAACAACTGTTGTTCTTGCTGTTATTTCAATTAACCAGGTAGTAGGACCGATAACCTTCAAGGCAGCCCTTAATATTGTAAAAGAAACAGGTAGAGATTAGACTCCGGCTCCCGATTCTTTACCTTTTTTTGTAAAGAAGTTGAAGTGAATTCAATTATATTCCCAGCCGTATCAGTTTTTCTACAGGTACAATAAAGCATATACCCTGATCCGGCTTACCAGAATTTCTACAGAGTTTTTCAAGATAAGCTATCCCCTGATCAAGGATTTCACGATCTTCGGACGCGGTAAAAATTGTTTTATTATGAGGCATCCCTCCACTTGTAAGTGACCGGAAACCTGCAAATATGGGAACATTATGACTGACAAGCTGCAGGGAATCAGTAGTTTCGATAACTGTTGAATCAGTAATACCAATATCCAGCCAACCTGTAATCAGGTCATCCAGTATATCTTCATTATTTATTACAGCAACTAAAAAATACACTCCTCACCCACTCTGCCTGAAATTAAAACAAATCGACGATTTGCTCCAGTTTAATTATCTCTTCATGAAGTTTTTCGGAATTTTCTGTCTCTCTTACTATGGTTAAAAAATCCTGATTTTTGCATAACCTTGAAACTCTTGCAAGAATCCTGATATGGAGGGTCGTTTTATTTGAAGGAACAATAATGGCTATAATTATATCAACCGGTAGATTATCAAGGGCTTCAAAATCTATCGGTTTTTTAGGCCTGATAAGCAAAACGGCAGCATCATTTGCCTCTTCGCTTGCAGTATGCGGAAAGCCTATACCGCCGCCAACTCCGGTACTCAATGTCATCTCTCTTTCCTGCAAACCGGTATAAAGGACACCGCCATCTTCAACGATACTATTCTTAACGCAGGCATCAGCAACAAAGCGCAGAGCTGCATCCTTATCAGGAAGCAATACGTCGAGAAATATATTCTCGATTCTAAGATAACTACTTATTTTCATGACATTTAATACTCTTTTGAAAATAATTAATAAAATTTTTTATTTAATAATCGAGATAATAACGAATCAGAATTATTTTATATAATAAAAGAAAGGTATATTCATGTCAACATGCCGTATAATATTTCAGAATGGCTTCACATAAACCCTTGATTGTATATGTATCAGCTACAATATTTACATCAAACCCATTCTTTTCAGCCGTTTCTGCAGTGATCGGACCTATGGCTGCAATACAAACATCTTTTTCAAATGTTTCAAATTTCTCACCAGGTAGAAGCGATCTGAAATTTCTCACGGTAGAAGAACTTGTAAAAGTAATCATGTCAACCTTACCGGCCTCAAGTTGCTCTTGAAGAAGATCGACATTATCTCTTACTTTAATTGTGTTATAAGTTGTTATTTCGTCAACTATGGCACCCATTTTTTTCAATTCGTCGCACAATATCGGCCGTGCATTACCGGCACGCGGTAAAAGGATTTTCTTACTTTTTATCTCTTCATTTTTAAATGCCTCGACTACCGATTCAGCCATGTAACTTTCCGGAAGAATATCTGTTAAGATTCCAAAGTCCATGAGACGTTCGGAAGTTGCCGGACCAATTGCAGCCGTCTTCAGGCCCTTTAATTCCCGAACATCCATCCCCTTCTCATAAAGTCTATTAAAAAAAGCACTTACCCCGTTTACACTTGTAAAGACGATCCAGTCGTAACCGGAGACCCTTTCTATAGCAGAATCAAGAGGCATATAATCATCAGGAGGTACAATCTTTATGGTTGGATACTCAAGGCATTCTGCCCCAAGGGCTGACAGCTGCCTGACAAATTCACTTGCCTGTTTACGTGCACGGGTTACAACAATTTTTTTCCCGAACAGCGGCCTATTCTCAAACCATTTCATTGAATCGCGATTTTTTATTACATCACCTACAATAATTACTGAAGGTGATGTAATACCGGCATTCTTAATTCGTTTAACAATATTATCAAGTGTTCCGGTTATAGTTTTCTGCATTGGCGTTGTACCCCGGTGAATAAGGGCTGCAGGTGTGTCAGAACTCTTGCCGTGTTTAACCAGCTGAGTTGCTATGCCATCAAGATTTTTTACCCCCATAAGAAAAACAAGTGTACCGGGATCTTTCGCAATAATTTCCCAGTTTAAATTTGATTCCCCTCGTGACGGATCTTCGTGGCCGGTTATAATCGAAACGGAAGATGTATATTTTCTGTGAGTAAGCGGAATACCGGCATATGCCGGAGCAGCAATTGCAGATGTAACACCTGGAATAATTTCAAAAGGAATACCAGCCTTGAAAAGTTCTTCAACCTCCTCTCCACCACGACCGAATATAAAAGGGTCTCCACCTTTCAGACGTGCAATAGTCAAACCCTTCCGGCCCTTTTCAACAAGAAGAGCATTTATATTTTCCTGCGAAAGTGTATGATCCCGCCCTTTCTTCCCCACATAAATAACTTCCGCATCTTCACGTGCATAATTCAGGAGATATGGGGAAGCAAGGTAATCATATACAATGACATCTGCTAATTGTATGTATTTCCTTCCTTTGACCGTAATAAGATCAGGGTCACCCGGACCTGCTCCAATTAAATACACTTTACCTGTATTGTTATGCATAAGATTTCAGATATTCAAACAAAAAGGCTTAACCGGGGTGCTATTTAAGAACAAATATGGATTTTAATTAATCTGTCATTCCCGTCAATGGCTGCATCCTGCACAACTTGAAGCCGCGCAGCCACCACATGAAGATGAAGAAGCTGATGGGTTAGTAGTTTCACCACCACTCCCTTTACTTACATAACTACATGCAGACATAAGTCTGCTTACTTTTTTACTCATGCAGGAAGGACAGTCAGGTTTATCAGATCCAAAGACAAGATATTCAAAAATGTTGCTGCAACTTTCACATTTATATTCATAAATGGGCATAATATTATTCTCCTTATTTACTACAGCCCTATTTTTAGTTTATTCTACCTGCTCATGAGTTTTTTTTATAAATTCCGATGAATCATGACCAAGTTCTTCTGCTTTTTTAAAATGTGTCAAGGCCTCTTCAAACATATTCTGCTTGTAATACAGTTGGCCCAACCTATGCCTAAACACAGCATTGTCTGGTGATATATCAATGCTTTGCTCACAAAACATCGTTGCTATTTCAACGTTCTCTCCTGATACTTCAAACAGGTAACCAAGTGTCGAAAGAGAAAAGGCATCATATGGATTTTGCTTAACCGCCTTTTTATACACGTCAATCGCTTCACGGATCTGCCCATCGCTTTCAAAGCATTCACCAAGATACCTGAAAGCAGGTCCGGAGTCAGGTTTTAACTCAAGAGCCTTTTCTATATATTCTTTCCCTTCTGCATACATGCCTTTTTCAATATAAATTTTCCCTAACTCGAAAACCAGTTCATAGATTGCTTCCCCGGGATTTCCCGCTGAAAGAAAAATCTCCAGCGCCTTTTCCTTATCACCGATCAACAAATTCACATGGCCCTTGTTATATATTGCCATAATATCTTCAGGGTCAAGCCTGATCACCTCATCAAATTGCTCAAGAGCTTTGTTATAATGGCCCAAAATACCATAACATACCCCAAGGCTGTTCCTGACATTTACATCATTGGAATCAAGGAAAAGAGCGGTCTCAAATTCCGTGACAGCCTCATCAATATCACCTCTCTGGTATAGTTTATCTCCGCTGATATTCAGGCTTACCGAATCAAAAGAAACAGTGGAATCCGGCCCGAAAAACGCTGCATGGTCGACAGCCTTTTTTGCATTCCCCAGAATCTCATCCTTATTATATTTAATCGTTGGATATGCAGCGGTTCCTATTGAAATAGTTCTACTGCATCTACCGGCAAGATCCTGTTTGAGCCTTTCAGCATTTTCCAGCAATGCAGTCTCTCCTGCTAAGGGGAAAAAGCATGCAAATAGATCATCACCGACCTGCCCCCATAATTTATCCCCTTCACAACGAACACCGGAAATTGATTTTGCTACACTAATATATGTATCTACTGACTTATCCTTGTCCTGAATAGATGGATTATCACAATCATCAATTTTGATTATCAGCACACCGAAGCTTTCCAGATCTTTATACCACTCTGCTGTTGATTTAATCAAAGCCTCACCAATAAGGATATCCTTTAACTCTTCTTGAAGAATATCAGAATATATAAAAATACCGGAATGAGCCCTTCCTTCTGTTTTCTCGGAAGATGCCACTGAGTCTGTTCTTGAAACAAGAAATTCCTGTGTTGAAACTTTACTTTGATGTACTCCCTGCAAGTTTTGAGTCATATTCAGCCCTTTTTTAGAATACAATCTATAGATTTTTCTATTATTGATAGTTCATCTTCCTGAATCGTTCGAAGATCCATAATAAAAATATCATCCTCAATCCTTCCTATTACCGGAGGCATATTATTCCGCATAAATTTCTCTATAACATTTGCAGACATACCACGGATCCTGATACCAACACATTTACTTGGCAAATCCATAATAGGTAGAGACCCACCACCTGTTTTGGATGAAAGATCCAGCAACATAACCTCAAGTCGTGGATCATTTATACTTTCCAACATTTTGCCAAGCTGATCTGCCTTTGCTTCAATAACATTAAAAGGCATGGTCAGCATTTTAAGTGTAGGTATTTTATTTAAAGCTTTTTCCTCATCCCTGTAAAGCTTCAATGTATTTTCTAAAGCCGCCAGGGTCATTTTATCTATACGAAGAGCTCTGGTAAGAGGATTCTTTTTGATTTCATCAATAATCCTTTTCTTTCCTACTATTATTCCGGCTTGCGGCCCACCTAAAAGTTTATCTCCGCTGAAAGTAATTATATCAACCCCAGCCTGAACTGATTCCTGGACTGTCGGTTCTTTTACAAGGCCATATCTGGAAAAATCAATAAAAGTCCCGCTACCAAGGTCTTCCATAACAGGGATATGATATCTCTTGCCAAGTGTTACAAGATCTTTCAGGGAAACACTTGCTGTAAAACCTACGATACTGTAATTACTTGTATGCACCTTCAGAAGTAAACCGGTTTCATTATCAATAGCTCCCTCATAATCCCTCACATGAGTTCGATTAGTCGAACCAACCTCCTTAAGAATGCCTCCACTTTTTGCCATTACATCAGGAATCCTGAACGAACCGCCTATCTCCACCAGTTCACCTCTGGATACGATTACTTCCTTCCCGGCTGATATAGTTTCAAGGCAAAGAAGAACAGCAGCTGCATTGTTATTGACAACCATGGAGGCCTCGGCGCCTGTTATTTCACAAATTACTTCATCAACAGCACTGTAACGGGAACCGCGTTTTCCGGTTTCGAGATTAAATTCCAGGTTGGAGTATCTACTTGATATAAGCGTAAGCTGCTCAATTGCATCTGAAGAGATAAGCGACCTTCCAAGATTTGTGTGTACAACAACACCTGTCGCATTAACTATTCTCTTTAAATTTGGGTCCAAAATATTAAATGCAATGTTCTTAACACTTTCAATTATTTTTGTGATTTCAAGAATACCTGAAATTTCTTTTTCTGTAATATCACCACTCTTATTGATTATTTGATTCCTCACATTTTCAATTGTCCTGCGGATGGAATCAACAATTACCGATTTTGGTATATCAATAAAAAATTCATCTGTCTTAACAATTTCCAGCATATAATCAACACTGGGAAGCTTCCTCAGTAAATTTTGTTGTATTTCACTAATTTCCATAGCTTCCCCTTAAATAATATCAATTTAATTCAAAAAACCATTAATTATTCAGGATGTGATAGTAGAAAACCAAATGCCCGTTTTCCCCTCTAATACATATCAAAACCGGCATCCCGAGAATAAATTTTTATTTTTCCGGTGAACAGGACTTAATTACAAAACTATATGGCTTCCTAACTTAAAACCTGGTATTTTGAACCTGTTCTTTTCAAACCTTGATTAATTATAATCTCAATGTCATAATTATCTTCATTTATCAATCTTAATATCATAACAGCAGCTGGCTTAATATCATGACAGCAACCGGTAATTATTTAACTTTAGGATAATATACAGCAAATGAAAAAACTGAAAGATTATTTAATATTTCCACTGGATGTTCCTTCGGAAAAAGAAGCCAGGCGATATATAGAGGTCCTGTCTGATCATGTAGGGATCTTTAAAGTAGGTCTTGAACTTTTCATAAAGGCCGGCCCTGAAATAGTAAAATATATAACTGAAGCTAAAGGCTCAAAAGTATTCCTTGATCTAAAACTTCATGATATCCCTGAAACTGTTTTCCGGTCCATGAAAATAATCTCCGACCTTAATGTAACTTATGCTACCGTTCACTGCGGAGAATCAGCCGATATGCTGCAAGCTGCCGTTGAAGGCAGTAATGGAAAAGTAGGAGTGCTTGGAGTCACTATTCTGACAAGTGTAACTGCTGATGATCTTACATCATCAGGTTTTAAAGAAGAATTTACCGCTGACATGACGGAACTTGTTTTAAAAAGAGCGGCAATAGCCAAGAAATCAGGATGTACAGGTATAGTTTGTTCAGGTCTTGAAGTAAAAAATATAAAGGAAAGTCTTGGCCGTGATTTCATCACAATTACACCAGGGATTCGCCCGGAGTGGGAAATTGCTGTAAAAGATGATCAGAAAAGGGTTGCAACGCCCGCATCTGCCATCAAAGATGGATCAGATCACCTTGTTATAGGCCGCCCCATAAGAGATGCAAAAGATCCAAAAGAAGCCGCCTGTAAAATTATTGAAGAAATTAGTAAAGCACTGTAAGTTATTATAATTCAGCTTTTTCAATAGCTTTTTTCCGGCTGACAAGCCTGTAATATATTGGCGCCAGGATATTTACATAACCGTCCGTCCATGTCTTAATAACAGGAATTCCTTTATTCTGCTCCCAACCTTTTTTCTCTACCAGTTTGTGAATGAGTGTCCTGTTTCTGCTCATAGCAAACCATTCGGTAGATATTTTTCTTCCGTCATGATCATTAAAATCTTCCTTCTTTGATGCCCAGTGAAGATTTAGCGCCCTTGCCATACTTGCAAGCACAACTTTCAACTCAATATAATTATTAGAGATATTATAAACCAGCAGCCCTTCTAAGGAAAGTTTTTCAAGATATAATGAAACCGCCTCTATAGTCAAAAGGTGTGTCGGAACCGAATCACTGCTGAAAGCATCAAGAACCAGTAAATCATAATAATGATCTGCCGATTTTTTGAGCATCAACCGCCCGTCACCTGTAATAATACGAGTCCTTGAATCATACATACTAAGATATGTGAATTTTTCCTTTGCAATATCAATAACATCCGGATCAATCTCGTAAAAGTCCCAGCTCTGACCTTTTTTACTGTATGTTACAAGAGATCCAATCCCTAATCCGACAATACCTACATTTGGATAATCTGTTCCTACATTGAAAATAGAACTTACAGGAGAAATATGATTAAAATAAGCTAGTGGTATTGATTGTTTTTCAGTGTCCGTAAACTGTTTACCATGTAATGTTTTTCCATGAATAAAAAACCTTACTCCATCCTTTTCCACAACCCTTCGTAGACCGTAAAAATTTCTAATGGCATATACCGTATTTTTACCGGTATTGTGCAAATTAAATACTCCAATTATCCCAAAAACCATAAGAACAAATACAACTATTTTACCTTTTATTGTCAGGTGGTTAAATATATTTACAAACCTGTTGAAATAAGGGACCATGAGTGAGCAGATCACAAAAATCAATGCAAAAACAAAATCAAAAAATGAACTGACATAATATCTGGCAACAAAAGGAACGAGAATATAAATAATAACAGTCCCGAGCCATCCCCCAAGACTTATATAAACATAATAATCGGGCATATAATCTGTAGATTCAGGCCTGGCAAGAAACAGTTTCCTATGGCATTTCATACATGCAATAAAAAGCAGCAGGTACATTAAAGGAATTATAAATATCTGACTTAAAACAAAAAATATCCCCAGAAAACCCAAAATAAACCAGCAGGTTCTGGTAAAACCCCTTGCGGGTATAAAAGGATGTGATTTGAAATTTAAAATAATCGTTAAAAGATAAATACTTAAAGGAACAACCCATAATAACGGCACTGTTCCAATCTCCGAAGTGATAACATTAGTGACGGCGATCATCAATGCACACGCACTTCCACTTAGCATAATCCAGTACAATCGAGGAAAAGAGTATACCGGTTTCTCCCGGTGTTTTTTTATAATGGTGTCTGTTTTCAAGTTTTCCTTTTTTGGAAAACAAAAAAAATAGGCTATAATATAAATAACATATAAACAGTAAATGATACTCAACTGCTGTTTAATTTCAAAAAAAGGCTCAAATATGACAGGATATGAAAAAAGTGCAGTAAAAGAACCCCAGTTTGAATAGGAATATAAAAAATATGGTTCAGCGCCCTGGTCTTGAGAAGACTCGGTAAAGGAAAACCATCCCTGAACAATTGTACTTGTAGTTGATAACAGAAAAAATGGAACACCTATGGCAATAAAAAGGATTTTCATGATATTTAATATTTGATAGCCATCTCCCGCATGATGGGAAACTGGGATTGGAAAAGTAAAGATGACAAGTACAAGCAGAATTACATGAATAAAAGCATATTTTCTCACCTCTATTTTTTTTAATACTATGCAGGAATACAAATATCCCAGAAATATCATACCAAGAAAAAAAATCATACAGGTTGTCCATACATGAAAACTTCCGCCATAAACCGGCAAAAGGCTTTTGGCAATAATCAATTCTATCTGAAATAATAAAAAAGCTCCGAGAAATACTACTAGCTTATAAGCAAACAAATTCATATCTCCATAAATGAATTTTGGTATTTTTTATTGATGAACTCATAAATGATATAACCGATCACGTCGCAAAAATATAGTTAAAGTTTACCTTCTGAAGGGTATCATATTGTTTATACAAATGTTTTCTTCTGTTAATATTGATAGGAAGAACTAAAAAATATTGACTTTCAATATAAATACTCATATTTTTTGTTGATAAACAACCAGCCCTATAAAAAAAGTTTTATATACCAACATGAAATAAGATGATGAACAATATGCAACTGTCCAAACTTGTAAAAACAGATACCCCGAAAGACATCCTCAATGAAGCGCTAATCATTATCAAAATGACTTCATCCACGATTGATAATGATAGGATTATGTCTGCATTTTCAAAAACCGTCGATCTTTTTCAGGGCAGGTATCCAGGCTATAGAAGCTGCAATACCGAATACCATGACCTCAAACACACTACTCAGAGCTTTCTGACTATGGCAAGCCTTCTCCATGGAGCATCCTGTAATAACGAAATATTTACGGACAGTCTTATCATTCTCAGTCTGATTATGTCTCTTCTACACGACTCCGGTTATATTCAGGAAGAAGACGACAATGAAGGTACCGGAGCAAAACATACTTTAAATCATGTTCAGCGAAGCATAGATTTTGTTAAAAAGCATGGTGATGATTTTGGCCTGGCTGACGATGAAATTGAAAATGGCGGCATTATAATTTTGTGTACAGACTTATCAGTAAATATTAAGGAAATCTCATTCCCTTCATCGCGAATTGAACTTCTCGCCAAAATGCTTGGAGCAGCTGATCTTCTTGCCCAGATGGCTGATCGAGCCTATCTTGAGAAACTCCTGTTTCTGTATTACGAGTTCAAAGAAGCCGGATTGGGAGGATATAAGAGTGAAATCGACCTCCTTCGGGAAACCATAGGCTTTTTCGATTTTATTGAGGAAAGATTGGAAAAGGTGCTTGATTCAACTGATTTGTTTATGGATTCTCATTTCACATCGCGATGGAATATCGATAGAAATTTATATAGGGTGTCAATTGAAAACCAGAAAAAATATCTGCAGCAAATTTTCGAAAATCCTGATTTGGATCCTCTTGAACATCTCAAACGTGATGGCATTGTCAACAGAGCTATAAAAAAGGGAGCAGTCTCTTCCAGATCAATATAATTATGTTATGAAAAAGATCATGACCAGCATACTACTCTTCGCCTTCACCCCTTTCTAATAAAAACAAATTAATAAATCTCGGGTCAAGTTCTTCTTCAGATAAATAGCCATATTCATCAACTATTTCATCAAATATATTTTCAAATATCTGTCCCAGCTTTTGTGAAATCTCATAATCCGGGATACCGGTTTCAGTGCATATCCATGAAAGAAAAGATTCTTTGCCTGACCGCCCGATTTCATGCCGGTCTGAAACTGCTGTTTTTTTATCTGATTTTTTATCATGGTCAAGGGATCTCTTTTCCACAGGATCTGCAAATATTGAATGAAAGAAAGATTTGAATTCATCAAAACTTAATGGGCCGGTTTTATCATGCAGATCCATATAATTCCGTACCCAGAGTGTAAGAATAAGGTTTTTATATGTAAGGAAACTTCCATAAAAAGGATTTATATTTATTGATATTTGGGAATAAAGTTTATCCATCTCGGATATTTCATTAAGTATACCCTCAGTTTTCTTTATGTCATCATGAGATTCAAACTCCCTATAAAGATCTCCTGTTGTGTAATTATCAAAGAAAAGAGGTTTCTTAATCAAGAGACCGCCTAAGACTCCCATCCATTTCTCATCCCAGAATGATAGAGGTAGTCCTTTTTCCATGAACCAGCTGGTTTTCATCCATTTTTCAACGCGCCATTTCAATTTCATAGCACTATGGTACCCCGCCCTGAAAAGATTAACCAGCGGGTATTTTTTTAACATTGAGGCTACTTTTACGGGATTACCAGCATCTTCATCTCCGGCAAAACTTCGAACCCCAATATTTATATAGCCGCATGCTTTTTTTACTATAGTGTTCAAAGTTTCTTTTTCTTTTATCTTTTTCTGGTCTGCAGAAACAATGCGGTTACAAAGTGATGCGAATTCTATCTGAATCTGCTGCAAAACATCATCTGTATCTATCATTTCCAAGGCACGGGTAAAACTATTATCTCCCTTAAGCATTGATGCAGGAAGAATCGGAACAGGGAGCAAGGTGTCCCTTTCAAATTTTTCATCGATTATCTTTTCTCCCAGCTCTTCAATTTCCTGTGGAGTGATAGGTTGATATATACCAATTGCTTCATCAAAAGGTAGGAAACCTTTTTCTGCCATCCTTACATTACGTAAACGATAGAATTCCTCTTCTGATTCCGAGAATATGATACTGGTAGATTCAATCAGGATATTCTGATAAAAAATATGATCATTCCCGGCAATGAATTTCATCATTTTCATTATCAATTCATTGCGCAATTCAAGTGAATCATCTTCAGTGTTTTCCCGGCCGGGGTGATCGATAAGTTTTATATAATAAATATCATCAAAGGTAAAATAATCATCACCGAAAACCGAGGGGTCCTCGTCATGCTCCCTGACTTTTACGTCGATATTTTTATAAAAGTAAAGTTCAAACAATTCAGTTTTTTCATCTTTAATCCAATTAATCAGGCGTCTGGTATCAGCGCTGTAAAGCAAGTCAAACCATTTAGTAATTGACTTTATATCAATTCGGTCTTTCTCCCATAATTCATTATCAAGAATATATTCCCATTGTCTGTTTGAGGCCAGTGACAGTAGGGGAAGAGAATCACTTTCGCCAATATCATTTATAAGGATATAAAAATCTTCTTCAGGGAAAGAATGAACTAAAGGCAATGCCTGGGGTGAGTCAAGAATTGCATTCAAGGTTTTTTCAGAAGGAAGGGCAAGGATTCTTTTTCTCTCATTATGGAGATTTGAAAGTTTTTTTAAATGGGTTTCATGTTCTTTAATGTCATTCATGATAAATCACCTGACCAATTTATTTTACTTATTCATGGGCAACAAATACCCGAAACGTTTTTCACTTATCTTCTACGATTCGAAAGCTTAAGCTGTCACATCAATTTTCTTGTTCCAGGGTGCAAATTTCAACAAAATTAGCATACCCGGGATAGCTATAAATGCACAGAAAACAAAAAAGCCTTCCCACCCCATATACTTCGCGAAATATCCTGTCGAGGCAGAAGCAATTACTCTTGGCACTCCCATAAGGCTTGTGAGAAGAGCGTACTGGGTGGCTGTATATTTCTTGTTTGTTATGCTTGCCATAAATGCAACAAATGCAGCGGTGCCCATCCCGCTACTAAAATTCTCAAAAGCAACAACAGCTGAAAGGGCAGATATTACATGTCCTGCATGAGCGAGAATTGCAAAACACGCAGTTGATAGTGCCTGAAGTATACCAAAAATCCATAGACTTTTGCTTATTCCAAGACGGAGCATAAATACACCACCTACAAGCCCACCGCCAATAGTTGCCCAAAAACCAAAGAACTTCACAACAGCGCCGATTTCAGATTTGGAAAACCCAATATCCAGATAAAACGGGATTGTCATTGTACTGGCCATGGCATCTCCGATTTTATAAAAAAGGATAAAGGCAAGAATCCATATTGCATTACTTCTGCTGAAGTATTCAATCAACGGGTCAATAACTGCTTCCCTTAAATTCCCGGGTGTACCTTCAAGAATTTCAGGCTCCGGCGCCAGAAGTGTTGTGAAGACACCAGGCAGCATACAAACCGCCATGATAAAATAAACCATGGAAAAAGAAATATGGTCAGCCATAATAAGCCCACCGCCGGAAGCGAGAAGCATTCCGATACGATAGCCGTTTACATATAATGATGACCCGAGCCCAAGCTCCTCATCAGACAGGTCTTCCCTTCGGTATGCATCTACTACTATATCCTGGGAAGCGCTGAAAAAATTAACGAAGAATGCAGCAAAAGCCACAAGCCATGGACTATTTCCCGGGTTAGTCATTCCAAGACCGATAATTGAAAGGATCAGGCATAACTGGAAAACCAGAAGCCACCCTCTCCTCCTTCCTAAAAAAGGGAGAGTAAACCTGTCAAGAAAAGGAGCCCAGAAAAATTTCAAAGTATAAGGCAGTCCGACAAGCGCCATAAGTCCAATAATAGTCAGATCAACACCCTCTTCTTTCATCCATGCCTGTAATACTGAAATGGTAAGAAGAAGAGGAAGGCCGCAGGCAAATCCCATAATAAATGATACAAGCATCCGCCTGCTGAATATACTGCTCATTATATCTTTACTATTATTTGTCATATACAAAATTCAAGCTTAATATTATGATTTTTATCTATTGCAAACAACAAAATAGCCAGTACAGAAACATGTTCTAATACTGGCTATTCTTATGCTTTGTCAAAAATAGAAAAATTTGGATAAAGTAAAATTATTACTCCAAATCAGATGGTTTAACAATTACCCCAAACTTTTCCTTTATTGCAAGGAGGCCTTCTTTTTGTTCTTTAAGCACCTCAAATAGCCTTGGCGGTATACTATCTTCCTTCCCATATGCATCAGTCTGAAGATCTATCCTTGCAAGTATATTATCCACATATAGTGAAAACTGCTTTACATAAAGGTCTTCAGTGTATTCCTTGCCGATTATTTCTTTGAAAAGTTTTTTAAGATCATTTAATTTAGGGAGATTTCCAATAGGTGTTTTTATTACTTCAACTTCATTATTAACATGCCTTTCAAGCCATGACATCCATACCTTCACATCTCTTTTTTCGCCAATAAGATTTTTGGAGCTTCCTCCTCTTGCCTCTTCAGTGAGAAAATAGTTCAGTCCTGCCATGACAGGTCTTTTACCATCCTCAATTTTTGAACTGCCAAAGAATTTAAACTGAGCATCCATATAATCTCCCAATGCACCGGGAATAAAAGGTGCATTCGCCCAGGGGGCTCTTTTAACTCCTGTAGCACCAACCTCTGTTGCTGTTGCAGCAGAAACAATACATGCGCCTATTACAACACCATGATCAGAATTAGGAGCAGCCCATACAGGAGGCATGGTATCGCTATCCCTTCCGCTGTATGTAATTACTCTTGTTTCGACACCTTCAGGTGATTCCGCCAATTCCGAATAATTTCCAAGATTAGTTGAAGCCAGGGTACATCTTGAATTAGGATGAGATATTGGTACCTCTTTTCCCTTATCATCTTTCATGCCCTTTTCCCAGTCACCTTGAAAGTTCTTCCCTTTAGCTGGTTGTTCTTCACCACTACCTGTCCAGTGAGGGACCCCGTTCTCATCAATAAGTACATTTGACCAGATTACTTCAGCTCCGGGTTTGCGGAGAAGCTCCATAAGCATAGGATCTCCTTCCCCGTTTACATCTTCAACAATACCAAAAATACCGCATTCGGGATTTATGGAACGAACTGAACCGTCTTCAGATATCCACAACTGGGCAAGGTCATCGCCAACAAAATGACTCCCAGCCATTGCAGTAGTCGTTTTACCGCATCCACTGGGAGCAGCACCGGCACACCATGTAATACGCCCATCCGGACCGTCAATACCTGTAATAAACATATGTTCGGACAGCTCATTTCCGAGATTTTTACGCACAGCCTTGTCAACTGCAAACCGATGATTTCCTTTCTTGAGAAGGAGTGTGTTCCCTGCATATGTGCAGTTGAAACTGTATGTTGTCTGGTAGCTTCTATCCATGAAAACACGTGCATTAGGAAGGTCTTCTGTTCTGTTAAGGCCTTCACTGTGTATATTTGTGAAGAAATGCCCGAGTTTTTCGACCTCTTTTTCAAAATCAGCATAGGCGTTTCTGTACAGAATTTCAGCGCTGTGTGATACATAAGCCGAACTTGTTATTTCAAGTGCAGGGTTTGACACAGGAGACCCGACAGGGCCTCTCATATAAAAACCTATCATCATGGTCTTGCCCTTCATTATTCCTGTCATTTTTTCAAGCACATCTTTCATTGCCTCATCTCTAATCATTTTATTCGCCAAAGAACTGATATGCTCCCCTTCGTTGGCAATATAAAATGTCCTGTCTACAATGCGCCCCTGCTCATCTTTCAGGTCATAATGGATTGTATGGTTTTCCATGGGAAGAGTCGCCTCTTCACCATTTTTTAAAGACAGTTCCCTGATAAATTGCCTGTCCTCTTTCGAGCCGGTATTTACAAAAATAGAATCCGGATCGCACATTACAATTGCATTTGCAATCTTCAGAGTGATTTCAGCGTTTTTGATATCCTTTATTCTTGAAAACTGCTTATCATCCATCTTCTTTTCACAAAGCTGCATGGCTTCATCAGAAGAGGTAATTCCACCGAGTGCAATTAATATATCTTTTCCGTTAGTTCCTAATGCCATTTCGTTGTCTCCCATAAAATTTTATTCGTCTTCAGTTATATTTTTACGAATTCTTCAATAATTTATAATTTTTATATTAAAAAAAAGCCGATTAACTGTCAGGGTATGTATACTCCTTAGAATAAGTACAAAACAAAAAAACTAATATGAACCGACAATGATATCATCCAGACTTCTTTTGGGGACATGATGCACATAGTTATCATCACGCCAGTACCTGATATCATTATCATTACCAACCTTTTCGATTACAATATTTTCTTTCGGTTTTCCAATTGCGATTACAAGAACCGCCTCAAGCATATCCGGTATATTCAATGTTTTCCTCAGAGATTTCCTGTTAAACGCGGCAATCATGCATCCTGCAAGCCCCATTTCAGTCGCACCAAGGAGTATACTCTGACTGGCAATACCGGTATCATAAGTAAAATTACTGCCAATATTTTTATCGCCAAAGATTATAATATATGCCGACGGCCTTTCCCCTTCTTCAGGTCCCGGCCAATTCTTCAAATATGCCGCCCAGACAAGCGTAGAAAAAATGGCATCGTTCTTTTCAGACTCTGACGATACAATATACTTCAACGGCTGCAGATTTCCACCGGAACCCGACTGTCTTCCAAGGTCAACAAGAGACCTCAATATCTCAATAGAGACCGGATGGTCCTGGTAGAACCTCCGACAGCTCCTGTTTTTTTTAACTAAATCTGCAATCATTACTAAACCTTGCAATCAAATTTCTCCTGAACAGGCATGTTCTGCCTTATCCAGATAACCAACTTGTCAAACTCGTTAACCACTTCTTTAAGGGCTTTACCCCTGTGACTGATAAGATTTTTTTCTTCCCTTGATATCTGGGCAAAAGTTTTTTCCAGTAAGGGGTAATAAAATACAGGATCATAACCAAAACCTTCATTACCGGCAGGTTCTTGTGCTATTTCACCCTCACAGCGAGCTTCATACGTAAGGGCAGGTCCTGTAGGAACAGCAATTGAAATCACACACTCAAATGCAGCTTTCCTGTTTTTTTCCCCCCTCATTTCTTTTAGAAGCTTTTCTATCCTTTGCTCATCAGTAGCATCCTCACCGGCATAACGGGCGGAATGTACTCCGGGAGAACCTCCTAAAGCTTCAACAACAAGCCCGGAATCATCAGCAAGTGCGGGTATCCCAAGAATTCTCGATGTAAAACTTGCTTTTTTATAAGCATTATCATCAAATGTATCACCGTCCTCTTTTACATCGGGAATAGGCCCAAAATCGTCAAGACTTTTAATAATGACGGGGTAATTTTTCAACAGGGCTCTGATTTCAGATGTTTTCCCCTTATTGCGTGTTGCTATAACCAGCGTAACAGGTTGCTTCATGACAATCCCACAATATATAATAGCCGGATTTCATTACCGGATTTATCACCGGATTTTATCACCATATTTCATCAATAGATATCCAGCACAAAATATAAATTTATAATCCATGGATTTATCTTTGTAAAGTCTTTTCAACCACTCCTGAAAAGAAAAGACTTTACACAAAAAATTGACTGATATAATATTTCCGAAACATAATTAATGCACAGATTTTATTATTTAATCATACAATATTTTATTTAACAGATTGGAAATTATAATGCACAAGTTACTTGTCGACAATCCGGGCCAGAAATCCCTGCTCTTAGGAAATGAGGCAATAGCCCGCGGAGCTATAGAGGCCGGTGTTGCTTTTACATCCACATATCCGGGCACACCGTCATCTGAAATATCACTAAATTTTTTCCAGGTATCACAGGAAAGTGATCTTTATTTTGAATACAGCACAAATGAAAAAGTAGCCCTGGAGGTAGCATCAGCCGCTGCAAACTCAGGTGTTAGAAGCATGTGTGTAATGAAACATGTGGGGGTGAATGTTGCCGCTGATGCACTCATGACACTTGCTTACGTTGGCGTTAAAAAAGGCCTGGTAATACTTACAGCAGACGATCCTTATATGTTCTCCAGCCAGAATGAGCAGGACAACCGTTATTACGGTAAACTTTCGGGGCTTCCTATTCTGGAACCATCGTCAGTTGACGAAGCAAAGGAAATGATAATTCATGCATTTGACCTTTCGGAAAAATTACAGGAACCTGTTATTTTCAGAACAACAACAAGGATTAACCATTCCACAGCCATTGTCGAATATGGTGCTCTCAAAGAAAGGATAACAAAAGGGGACTTTACAAAAGATCCATTTAATTATGTTACAGTTCCTGCTGTTTCAAGGAGACTGCACGTAAAACTGCTTGAAAATTATAAAAAATCTGAAGAGCTGACAAACACCTCCGAATATAATTTTATAAATGGGACAGGACCATACGGAATAATATGCAATGGTGTAAGCTATGGATATGTAAGCGATGCTGTAAATGACCTTTGTATTAAAGACAAAGTTAAGGTACTTCGCATTGGCTTTTCACACCCCATGCCAAAATCTGTAATCAGGGATTTTTTTAATGGATGCGAAAAAATACTGGTGATAGAAGAAGGCGAAGCGTATATGGAAGAGGCTATAAAAGCCATAGCACAGGAAAATAAAATTACCATTCCCATAGCCGGAAAAACCGAAGACCTGCTTTCAAGGCTTTATGAATTTGACCCGGCACTTGTCAGAGAGTCCATGGCAAAATATTTTAACATACCATACAAAGCTATAGACAAGCCTGATTTAACTGACATTCCTGAAATACCTCAGCGCCCGCCGAATCTTTGCGCAGGATGTTCCCACAGGGCGACTTTTTATGCACTGCAAAAAGCGTCAGAAGGGATGGAAACAATTATTCCTAACGATATCGGTTGCTATACCCTGGGATTCATGCCCCCTCTTTCTGTTGGCGACTTCCTCATATGTATGGGATCATCCACCGGAACCGCAGGAGGATTTGCTCAAACCACCGACAAAAAGGTAATATCGGTTATTGGTGATTCCACGTTCTTTCATTCAGGTATACCAGGACTTATAAACGGAGTTTTTAACAACCACAATTTCACACTTGTTATTCTTGACAATGAAACGACTGCAATGACCGGGCACCAGCCCAATCCCGGTGTGGACATGAAAGGGCTCAATTTTGAAGGTTATGGACAAATCTCTATTGAAAAGGTCGTAAAAGGCCTTGGCGTGCAGCATGTTACAATAATTAAACCATACAAGATCAGGAAGAGCGTTGAAGCAATCAGAGAGGCACTTGATTTTAAAGGGGTTTCAGTTATTATTTCAAAGGAACCGTGCACACTATATGAAAAAAGCCTTAAGAAAAAACAAAGAAAACCGTTTTATGTAAGTGATAAATGCAAAAAGCATAAGGACTGTATAAACGATCTTGGCTGCCCGGCCTTTTTTATTGAGGACAGCAACATAAAAATCGATCCTGCTATGTGTACCGGATGCGCTGTCTGTGCTCAGATTTGTCCTGAAAATGCAATAATGCCGGTTAAGGATAATTAATAATTGATGGCGTCGTAAAAAGTCTCCATCTACTGCGTTATAGCTGTTGATCAGAAGTTCGACATACTACATGTATGCCTTCACTCCTGATCAACAGCTAAGCCTTGTATATGAAGATTTTTACTTAGCCATCGGTTATAATGAGTTCATCATAATTGAACATAAGAAACTCTTCATTTGTATGAGGGGTTGCAATATGAAAAGTTAAGGATTAAATATGGATATAACACGATTAATAATTACAGCTGTAGGTGGTCAGGGGAACCTTCTTTCCTCAAAGGTCCTCGGTGAGGCCGCCCTGCTTTCAGATATTCCTGTACGCATGAGTGAAATTCACGGAATGGCCCAGAGAGGGGGAGTCGTAGAATCAGCATTGCTTTTTGGAGACGTAAAAAGCACAATAATCTCTGATGGTGAGGCTGATGTGCTGGTAAGCTTTGAGCCTGCTGAAGCGCTTCGTGCAATGAATAAATGTAAATCGGAAACTGTCGTTATCACGAATCTTGCACCACTTCCTCCCTTTACCGTTACAATCGGCAGCGGAGCATATCCTGATATTGATAAACTTCAGGATCTGATAAGTTCAAAAGTTTCAAGACTGATAGCATTTGACGCTGTTGCTTTATCAAAAGAGGCAGGAAATATTATGGCTGTTAATATGGTTTTACTTGGGGCTCTTGCCCAGACAGGTATACTGCCGCTTACTGTTGAAAACATAAAAACAGCCATTAAAACCAGAACAAAAAAAACCTTTGTTGAAACAAACCTGAAAGCTTTTGATCTTGGCTATTCAGAAGCTGAAAAACAGAATTAAATTTAAAATATGAGCATAAGGCAAAGACTTAATATTTTAATTGGCGCAATACTCCTTGTTGTTTTAACCGGAAGTGGCGGCTACTATTTCATATTCCATGGTAAACACAGCATTATTGACTGCCTGTATATGACAATAATTTCTCTGACCAGTGTAGGTTATGGTGAAGTTTTAGAAGTCACAGGGAATGTTCCAGCTCAGATTTTTACAATGGTCCTTATTACCTTTGGAATGGGGATAATCCTTTATGGAATAAGTACCCTTACCGCATTATTAATCGAAGGTGAACTTTCAGGTATCCTGAGGAAAAACAAGATGTATAAGCAAATATCAAAACTAAACCAGCATTATATTGTTTGTGGCGGAGGGCAGACAGGCCGTCCTCTTATTGAAGAACTTGTAAAAAATAAAGAGCCTACGATCCTGATCGAAAATGATGAAAGTATGATCGATCAATGCAAAGACCTGCCTGATTTACTTCTGGTCGAGGGTGACGCCACCGAAGACCAGACTCTAATCGATGCCGGGATAGAAAAAGCCAGAGGAATAATCATCACCCTTCCGTCCGACAAGGATACGCTTTATGTTACAATGACTGCAAGGATGCTGAATAAGAACATCCGTATAATAAGCCGTATTGTAGACCCTAGACTTGAAAAGAAAATGATTATGGCTGGTGCCAGCAGTGTCGTCTCACCGAATTTTATAGGCGCCATGCGTATGGCGTCAGTTATGATACGACCGGCAACGGTTGATTTTCTTGACCAGATGCTTAGAACAAAAGATGGAGACCTTAGAATTCATGATATAAGAATTTCTGAAGGATCGGGCGTAATCGGTAAAAAAATCGGGGATCTTAATATGCGTGAAAAACACGGTCTTGTACTTCTGGGTTCGAAAGCAAAGACAGGTGAAATAAAATTCAATCCTTCTTTTGATAAAATAGTTGAAGCGGAAATGGTATTAATAGTAATGGGGGACGTTTCGGATATTGCAAAGTTCAGGGATAAATATTGACGGCGTCGTAAAAAGTCCAATATCTGCGTTGCGCTGCACCCCTCGTCACTGCAGCGTACGATAAGTACGCCTCATTCCTCGGGATTTGCGGCGCCTTGATCTTAAACTTTTTACGAAGCCATCAAATTAGAATCCGACGAAGACACAAACACTATCTGGACAAGAAGGAACGTTTTGCAACGTGCTGATATATATCAGAAATTATTTTTTGAGATATTTTAAACATTGCCGCGCTCATTCCCTCTGCAAGAGCATGTGGATTCTTTTTTTTGCACTCTTCAACAGCATTGTATCTTTTCTGAAAAACAACTCTTTTACTTATGTCAGGTTCATTATCAATAATTAAGGTAATGTTAACCGAAAGGACAGCCTTCCATGAATTCTCTTCATCTTCCTCGAAAAACTCATCAACGATGCCTTCTATATGATAAGAAGAGGGAATAGTGAAGCTGACCCCGGTAACTGCTTTGAAAAGATCGGTCTGCCTTAAATCTCTTGCAAGAAAATATGTAACAAGATCACCCGGATTGGCTCTCCACTTATGATATAAGTATGTATCTCTTCTAAACTCCTTTTCCTTATATACAATTCTGTTTGAGTTGTATAATGGTGCTACGGTAAACCTTTCAAGCCGTATGATAATCGGGATGGGCTTTAACCCTGTTATTTCAGGTGAATCATACTCAAGAGTATAATAATCTATTTTTCGGCCGGGTTGTTTCAAGCCAAGACATCCCACGGCAAACAGGGCGAGAAAAGCGAAAACAACTGCTGTTTTTACTATAGTATTCATAAAATTATACCTTTATTCATTGATGAACTCGTAAAAAGTCAACTCGGGATGGCAAAGTAAAAAGTTCAAGATCAAGGCGTCGCAAATCCCGAGGAATGAAGCGTATTTATCGTACGCCGCAGTGACGAGGGATGCAGCACAACGCAGATATTGGACTTTTTACGACGCCATAATTAATCAGGTTCTATCTTTTTTCCAGGAAGCTGTTCACCAAAAAAAATCTGGGGAGGGTGATCCGATGCAATCTCTATCAGCCGGTCCAGGTTTTCACTTACCTTTTCAAGGTTCTGGGCGGTAACCAGCAGATGACGTTGCAAACTGTTTATCCTGCTGTCAGTCCCCTTTACAAAGTTATTCCCGCTTTCCATAAAACTGTTGATTCTTTTAACAGAATCTTTAAAATCATGAACCGCTTCAGTCAGATCCTTTTCATTGTCTGAAATAAGATTATCAAGTCGTAAAAATGTTTTTTGTGCATTACCTGAAAGTGTATCCAAGGTCTTTGTTGCTTTTTCAGTTGAATCAACCACCCTGTTAAGCTTTTCAACATCCAGAATTTTTTCAAACCTGCTGAGAACAAGCCTTATACCTGATGATATCTCTTTAACTTTTGCCTCTTCAACCTCTTTACTTATTTTGTCAAGTGTAGACCTGAGGTTGTTGGCGATCCCGGTGATATCAGTCACACTTAGCTTACCGAATATCTCATTAATATTGTCCATAAGCTGTTTGCTACCGGAAGGCTTTGTAGCAATAACAGGATATTTTGGGGTAAAAGAAAGCGGTGGGGAAAGGACCGGCACATTAACAATTTTCCTTTCAAGTTCTACAAACATAATCCCCGTAATCCCAACCGATTTAAGCTGGGCAACAATATCACCAATCCCGGATTCAAGGCCGGATTCAATTTTCAGAACCACCTGTATAAGAGCGGCATCAGGGGCAACACTGATATTCTCAACACGGCCGATGGACACTCCCCTGTATTTTACAGGAGAGTCCTTATCAAGCCCCTGTACAGATTCATCAAAGTATGAAACATAGTAACGCCCTCCCTCAAAGTAATGAGACATGCCTATCCATATGACAGCAACAATTGCAATGCCAAGACCCAAAATCACAAAAAGGCCTACAGTAAATTTTGCTTTGATTGAAGCCATTGAATATTATCCTTGTTATATTATTTTTTTGCTGAACCTGCCTGCCTGTTAAAAAACTGACGGACAAAGGGTTCACTGCTGTTCATTTTAAGATCCCTGGGGTCCCCTTCATCGAGAATGCCCTTAGTTATACTGTCAAGCATGATAACTCTTTGAGCAACTTTGAAAATACTATCAAGTTCATGAGTAACGATAACCATTGTTGTGCCTATACTTCGGTTGATGCCAAGAATAAGCTCGTCTATCTCTGCCGCAATAACCGGGTCAAGGCCTGCAGTAGGCTCATCAAGAAATAGAATTTTCGGGTTCAGCGCCATGGCTCTTGCAAGCCCGGCCCTTTTTTTCATACCCCCGCTTATCTCTGAAGGCAGGTGGTTTTCATAGCCTGTCAGCCCAACCATGGACAGTTTCATTTTTACCAGATTTTCAACAGACTGCACAGGGATATCTGTAAATTCAATAATCGGAAGGGCAACATTTTCTGCAAGAGTCATTGATCCTATCAGCGCACCGCTTTGAAACAGAATGCCGATTTTTCTTATGGTCCTGTTAAATGCTTCTTCATCTCTTGAAGTGATCTCATTCCCGTCGATAATTATTTTACCTGCCCAGGGATGACTAAGACCGACCATTTGCCTGAGAAGTGTGCTTTTCCCGCATCCGCTGGTTCCGAGTATTACAAGAATTTCACCCTCAATTACTTCAAAACTTATATTATCAAGGATAAGATCATCCCCGTAGAATATGATAAGATCAATCACACTGATTATTTTTTCATCTCTCATATTGATTATACGCCTATTACCAGTAACTCCTGATAACTGCAATTATCGAATCAAAAAGTATAATAAGGAAAATACCACTAACAACAGCTGATGTAGCAGCGTTTCCTACTGCCGATGCTCCACCCCTTGCCTGAAAACCTCTGAAGCATCCAACACAAGCTACAATAAATGCAAATATAAGGCTTTTCAGGAATCCCCAGGTAATTTCTAAAAGCGAAAGGGTTTCAATTGTCTGCATGATATATGAATTTGGTGTTAATCCTAAGATAAATACCCCTACTACAAGACCGCCCAAAATTGCAAAAATATCTGAAAATATGGTCAGAAGCGGGAGAACAATCATTAATGCAAAAGTTCTTGGAACCCCTAAAAACAGTGTAGGATTAAATCCCATGGAGAAAAGGGCATCTATTTCCTCTGAAACCTGCATTGTACCAATCTCTGCAGCATAAGAAGAACCTGTCCTCCCTGCCACAACAATCGCAGTCATAATCGGCCCAAGCTCTGAAACCATCGCCAGAGCCACAAGAGAAGCGACATATATATTTGCTCCAAACTGCTGAAGCTGTATAGAAGACATGAATGCCATGATAAGCCCTAGAAGAAAACTGATAAGGGCAACAATTGGAAGAGCATCAACACCGTTTTTTTGCATTAGAGTTATTGTGTCATCCACACGAAGAGATTTTGGGTGGAATAATACATGTATCATGGACAATGTAAGAGATCCAAGAAATGAAACCATGAATTTTATATTATTTGCCTCATTTATTGTTGCTTCACCAATACCGACAAATATATTTTTTCTTCTTTTTTTAAAAACAGGTAAATCACTTCCATATGAATCAAAATCCACTAACGAGAGTACATCTTTTGTCTTGTCTCCGGAGTTAACAATCGAAAAAACACCTTTTCCTTTATTGACTGTTTTTTTTAATTCAATAAGAACAAATGCCCCGAAGTCATCAAAGTATGTAACATTGCCCAGATCAATTATAAGCGAAGATGGAATATCTTTTTTAAATAATATAATGAGTTCCGAGAGTATTGATGCAGAAGTATCAATACTCAATTCCCCGATAAAATAAACTATTATTCCATTGTTATCGGTTTCAGAGATTTTGTAACGGCAGGTTTGTGTATTATTTATTCCTGTCATAAAAAAAATAAGAATTACTTATATATATCAACCAGACTTAATTTCTTTGAAACGACAAAATTAACGATTCTTTTCAAGAAAGAAGGGGGAAATGGGAAAAATATATCACTCTGCAGGCGCTAAAGAGCAGGAAATACCCTCGGCTAAAATGGTCTGGACTTCATCAAGGGTGATGCATTCCTCTTCACAATTTGGAAACCTGTCGCTTTTTTCACATTCTTTACAAGGGCTTTTTATCAGGTAGCCAATATCAAAATCAAATTTATTTCTTATAATTGCCATTTTTTTGCCGCATCTTATCTTTAAACCCGACTATTTCTTAATAAAATAAAAGGGTTTAAAAGTTATCACCAAATCCTTTTAAAAAAGATCTAAACAATAACTCTATTTATAACAGTAAATTTATAAAATGAAAACCCCCAATAGGCTTTAATAATTACGATCTTAATTTCCTATAAATAAATTCAGTTAAATAAGTTTTTTATCTCTTCCAGCCCTCAACATAAAGGATTTAAGTCAAAATATTGATTTTTCATAAATTACAAACCAAAGATGGGAAGGATTCAAGGCTATTCTCTATACCATGATCAAAGCGATCAACCATTTATTAATTGCAGCCCAACTTTTCATATTCCCCATTGTCCCACAGGTCTGTATCTTTGAATATTTGCCAATATATTTTACACTTTTTTTCTTTACTCGGGAAACCGTTTTCAGCAAAAATCTTTTTTTTCAAATCCTCTAAAAAGATTGCATCGAAAGACATACGAATTCCCTGATCTCGGGCTGTATCAAAAACAATAAACTTATCACTTTCAGTAGAGCTGTTATCCCATGATTCCCATTCGATTTCGGTGCCGTCCCTGCCTTTACCGGGTGATCCTGTATATGCGAATTCTGCCCAGTATGATGAAATGCTGTCGGAAAGTGCTTTTCTGCCAGGATGGTTTTCATCAGTAAAGAATAAATCAAGCTCTGCAAAAAGATTATCAAAATCATTAAATACAAAAGGGATTTCAAAACCATGACCCGCACCGACAATTCTGCTCATATCCATTCCAAGGATTGTCGGCTCTTCATCCCAGTCAAACCGGTACACAAAAACATCCGGCCCTTGAGTTTTCCTGAGAACCGAAGCTATCTCATCCGCCCCTGTAGCTTTCCATGCATCACTTGTATATGACGCAGCAAGATCATAATACTTCTTATCCTTAACCCTGAAAAACATTTTCAGATAAATATTTACATATTCCTTGTCTTGCATCATGAATAATTTAAACTCATCACGATTCGTACCCAATATAATAGGAACCGCATTGTAACCCGACTTATCCTTGAACAGGGAAAGCGGTTCACCATATGGAAGCACTGCACCATCCCTCGTTAACTGCGGAAAAAAGAAGATCATACCGGCAGGACCGGGTTTGTATGCACTTAACAAATCCAGGTTACTTTTACTGCGGAGATATTCTGCTATTTTATGATTGCTCATTTTATTCTGATAATCTACCGCTGATTTCCTGTCAGAAACAATATTATCAGCAATGAGAAGATTATTGATAATTTCACGAGAACTTAATGCATCTCCCGGCTTGTCTGCATCAATATAGTTTTCAGCTTTAGAAATTTCAGTTGTTTTTGAACTCCCGCTCTGGGAAACAGCCTTGTGAAACAATCCTTTTGCTTTTGGTGAAAGCAGCATGGAAATTGCGTTTCTGCCACCTGCCGATTCACCGAATGCAGTAACATTTCCGGGATCACCCCCAAAACTTGAAATATTTTCTTTTATCCATGCAAGTGCACGAATAATATCAAGAGTTCCGTAATTACCGGATTTGTCTTCAGGTGTAACATTTTCTCCGCGAAGTGCAGGATGGGAAAACCATCCGAAAGGCCCTAACCGGTAATTAATAGTAACTAAAATTACATTATACTTTGAGGCAAAGGCTTTTCCGTTATAACTTCCCCCTTGTCCCACACTGTTGCCTCCACCATGTATCCACATCATTACGGGGAGACGTTCTTTTCCTTGAGGAACATCTTCAGGTGCATACCGGGGCGCCCATACATTCAGGAATAAGCAATCCTCAATACCGGTTGCTTCATCATACCGGTCTTCATCCACATTCCCCATGGGACCGCCAAATTGTGTACATACCGGGCTGATTTCCGTTGCTTCAAGAAGTCCCTCCCATTTTTCTGCAGGGCGGGGAGCTTTCCAGCGCAAATCACCTACAGGGGCTTTTGCATAGGGAATACCAAGCCATGCATGAGCATTATCATCTACCTTAAAGCCGATTACACTGCCAGTTGAAATTATCCGTTCTGTTTCAGGATCTGCAAGAATAACACGGGTGACAGGCTTATCAGCCGATTTGAAAAATTGATAACCGATAACAAGAATAATTAATATTATCGCTGATACAAAAACATTTTTCTTCACTCTTGCCACCTCCAAATTTTTGTAAAAAGCAGGTTAAAAATAATAATCAAGATAATAGGTTGTAGTTCTAATCAATGGATATAAGGATTCTATATTTTTTTTATTGTTCAAGGCCGGTTTTTGTGACCATATTAAGCGAATAATATCTCCGGATCAACTAATATTTAATTATGATGAACTTGTAAAAAATATAACCGATGGCTAAGTAAAAATCTTCATATACAAGGCATAGCATTTGGCCAGGCGTGAAGGCATACATGTAGTATGTCGAACGTCTGGCCAAATGCTATAACGCAGTAGATGGAGACTTTTTACGACGCCATCAAATAAGGAGCAAAAATGTCGATCCCCGGTAATCTTTTAACAACAGCTATGGCTGTTATGCCGCATACGAATATTGATCGTGCACTTGAAACAGCATTATCGCTTGACGTACCTTTTTGGCCCCAATTACCGAATTACAGCTATTATGAAGATATGTATGTTCAGGCGGCAGAACATTTTCCGGGCACCCAGCTCGATATGGAGAATCGAAAACTTACATTTAGCATTGATAAATTCATTTTGGAATTTGAAGAAACCATGGCTCATTTTGATGATCCTTCATATTTTGATGTCAGCGAAAGCTATTCTCCTGTATATCATAAATTCTTATCATTGGATTTGTCTGACAGACCGGCCATTAGAGGCCAGCTTGAAGGACCCGTGAGCTTCGGATTTAATGTTTTAGATCAGGATGACCGACCGATACTTTTTGATGATACAGTACGTCCGTTCATGTTTGAATTTATGGCAAAAAGAATAAATATCCAGCTGGATAATCTTAAGAAACTGAATCAGAATGCATTTATGTTTATCGATGAACCGGGGCTTCAGTTTCTCTTTTCTTCAATGGCAGGCTATAGCGATCTGAAAGCAAAGGGAGACTATGATTTATTTCTTTCAATGATTAACCGACCCAGGGGCATACATCTGTGTGGTAATCCGGATTGGGATTTTTTGCTAAACATGGATATGGAAATTCTCTCAATGGACATTTACACAAATGCGGAAGTTTTCGCATCTTATGCACAATCTATTAAGCGGTTTCTCAATAATGACGGCGTAATTGTCTGGGGTATTACTCCCACCGGTTTTGAAGATTTTGAAAAAGAAAATCTTAATTCCCTGGTATCCCAGCTGGAGAGTGTCTGGAGCATTTTATCAGGTAAAGGTATCGATATGGACCATTTGATTAACAGAAGTATGCTTTCACCTGCTACATGCTGTCTTATAAATCCTGATAAAGAGAAAACCGTAGAAAAAGCTTTTTTGAATGTTCAAAAACTTTCAGGGATTTTACGTGAAAAATACAATATTTAATCGTGATTCTTCAGTAAAATTATAATATATAGTTAAGCATTATTCACACACCGCCAAATTGAGTTTTACTTTGATTTAAAAATTGAAATCCTTATAACGGGACAGCGGAGAATCATATGAGTAAAACGGACATTTCAACCTACCGATCAATATTTTACCCGAAGAGTCTTGCGATAATAGGTGCTACTGACAACCCCATGAAATTCGGCAATCAATTTCTTCAGGCAAATATTTCCCACGGTTTTAAAGGGAAAATTTATCCGGTAAATCCCAAGGGGGGAGAAATTCAAGGTCTTAAAGTCTATCCTTCAGTCAATGACATTCCTGATCAGGTTGATTTGGCAGTGTTAACACTCCCGACAGCTCTTGTCCCTGAAGCAATCAGAAACTGTGCAATGAAAGGGGTAAAGGGTGTACAGATTCTAACATCCGGTTTCAGAGAGTCCGGTTCTGATGGTGAAGCAATAGAACGGGAAGTTTTAAAGATCGCCCGGGAAGGGGGTATGAGACTTATAGGACCAAATTGTTTCGGTATCTATACACCGGAAGCCGGATTGACCCTGCTGCCGGGGGGCGATTTTTCCAAAACTCCCGGGAATACCGGCCTGATTTCACAAAGCGGCGGAGGGGCATGTGAAGTTATGTATAGTGCCCGAGGCCGTAATGTAAACTTCTCTGTGGCGGTCAGCTATGGTAACGGTTGTGATATAGATGCAGCAGAAATGCTTAGATATTTTGAAGCGGACCCTGAAACTTTGATTGTTGGCGCTTACATCGAAGGTGTAAACGACGGCAGATCGTTTTACGAAGCTCTCAAATCATGCGCTGCAAAAAAACCTGTTGTAATCTTCAAAGGGGGTCTTGGCGATAATGGCAATCGAGGCACATTAGGCCACACAGGCTCAATGGCAGGATCACCTGCTGTCTGGGAGGCAGTTATCAAGTCAGCAGGTGCGGTCTCGGCATATGATATGCGTGATATGGTTGAATGCCTGATGACGTTCAATTGCATTTCTGATTTTACCGGAAACAATGCAGGAATACTTGCCGGAGGAGGCCAATTGGCTGTTAACGCCCTGGACTCGGCCTCAGGATTTGGATTTAATATACCGGAAACTGATAATGAGACAGCTGCAAGAATACAATCACACCTTCCCCCAACCGGTGCAGGGTGTGGAAACCCTGTTGATCTTTCCAGTCCGGTAATGCCTTCTAATGTGATCAATTCAATACTGGAAATACTCTCCGAAAAAAACAATATTGATTTTCTGGTTGTCTCTCAGGCTCTTTTCTATCTTTTAAGAAGAGAACAAAAAATTGCTTCATTATCAGGAAGAAAGATCTCAGAATTAGAATATCATAAAGAAATTACTGCTAAAATCGAAGAACTCCGGTTAAAATTCAAAAAACCGGTTTCAATGGTTTTAATTGACGTCGCCTCAGACCCCAAAAATTGCGAAGTTGAACTTGAAAAAGCTAAGATTCGTGAGTATTACACCGCCCACGGCATACCATGCTTTGACACAGCTGCTCAAGCATTCTCAGTTCTGCGAAGGGTGTTTGATTATTACAAGAGGCAGCGTAGTTATGAAACTATAAGGGGCTAAAATCATGAGGGTACTCCTTGTATCTGCCAACACAGAACAGATAAATATGCCGGTTTTGCCGCTTGGATTAGCATGCGTTGCAGCATTCATTCAGGAGAAGGGCCATGATGTGAAAGTAGTAAACCTGATGATGCAAAAAGATACCCGAATCGTTATAAAAGAAGCAATAACCGTTTTTAACCCGCAGGTTATAGGGATATCTGTAAGAAATATTGACGACCAGAAATTGGGAAGCGCACATCTTCTTCTTGACCCTGTAAAGGAGGTTGTTGCTGATTGCCGTGATTTTTCAGATGTTCCTATTGTCTTAGGAGGCGCCGGATACAGTATTTTCCCTCAAAGTACATTAGAGTATCTGGGTGCTGATATGGGTATACAGGGAGAAGGTGAAATATCCTTTTCAAAACTTTTAGAACATCTTGAAAACAACGAG
>JABHLN010000003.1 GCA_018693105.1 Desulfobacterales bacterium
AGCCGAAGTAGGCGAAATAATCCGACATATTAAAGAAAGTGGTATACGGGACACCCCTTATAATAAACGAGTTTACGCACTATCTGGAATTTTAAAATGCGACCTGTGCGGGAACCCATATGCCGGGAATGCTGGTTATTACAGGTGTAATGCCAAGGTAAAGGGGGGACGTGTCTGCTCCAACAATGCTATTGCCCAAGAAAAAGCCGAAGAAACCATCTTCACGCTACTAGGGGAACATATACTTAAGTTCCGCAGTATCCAGCCAGTTATTAATGCCGTAAAACAAAAACTTGGCCAAGGTATACCCGACCAGCTTCCTTTAGAAAAACGTCTTAAACAAATTGAGAAGGAACGTAAGCGTTTGATGACCCTGTATAAAAGAGAATTAATGGAATTAGATGAGGTTGAGCAGGAGCTTACCGTTCTGAATGACGATAAAAAAGCAATCCATGACAGCATTATTGAAATGAAGGCTCACCAGGGAATGGAGAGCGTGGATGATAATACCATCCGCTCAGTAATTGAGACTATAGGAAAGGATGTTAAAAATGCTGACCCAAAGATTAGAAAACGGGCTATAATGACATTGTTCCAAGAATTGCGGATTGGTCCCAAAAAGAGTTCTCCATGGACCCGAACAATAACAGCCAAGGGAATTTACATTCCCTTGACTGGTGTATTGCTGGCGTCCCCAAGGGGATTCGAACCCCTGTCGCCGGCGTGAAAGGCCGGTGTCCTGGACCAGGCTAGACGATGGGGACTAAAAAGTCTTAATGGTGGGCCGTACTGGGCTCGAACCAGTGACTCTCTGCTTAAAAGGCAGATACTCTACCGACTGAGTTAACGGCCCTAAATACTCACTGCGTTAAAGAGTGTTTAATTATCCATTTGTGATTAATATGTCAATAAAAAAAATAAATTTATTTTCTCCAGAATTCAGGAACTATAAGTATTATTACTGTATATATCTCAAGCCTGCCAAGAAGCATGCACCAGATAAGCAGCCATTTACCAGCTACCGGTATCTGCGAGTAATTTTCAACAGGACCTACCATTCCGAAACCTGGTCCGATATTGCCTATGGAAGAGGCAACAGCTCCTAAAGAGGTCATGAAATCCACACCGATACCGGCAAGTATAATTGAGCATATGACGAAAAGAGCGATATAAAGTGCAAGAAACCCTAAAATACTTCTTATTACATCCTCTGAAACTGACTTGCCGCCAATCTTTATATGCGTTACTGCATGAGGGTGAATCAGTGAAAACAGTTCCTTGTAGCAGTATTTAAAGCTCAGCATAATACGTATGCATTTCATTCCACCGCCGGTTGACCCTGCAGATGCACCTATGAACATGCAGAAAAATATAATGATCTGGGCCATGGCTGGCCATTGTTCATAATCAGCAGTCGCATACCCTGTAGTAGTTACAATTGACACAACCTGAAACAGTCCATAGCGGAAAGCCTCTCCAAGACTACGGTATGTTGAGCCGTATAGATTAAAGCTTACAATAATTGTCAGGAAGATAACAACTCCAATAAAGAACCTGCATTCGGAGTCACGCCAGAAAGCAAGTGTTTCCCCTTTGAGCATTTGATAATGAAGAGAAAAATTTATACCTGCGAGCAGCATGAAAAAAATTATAACCGAATCAAAATATACGCTGTTGTAGTGAGCTATTGAAGTATTTCTGGTGGAAAAACCTCCTGTAGGCATTGTTGTAAAAGCATGACAGGCAGCATCAAAAAGATCCATTCCGCCGATCATAAGAAGAACGACCTCCGCTATTGAAATCAGGGCATATACCTTCCAGAGTAGTTTAGCGGTTTCACTTATCCTGGGCTTGAGTTTATCAGGAACCGGGCTTGGTACTTCAGCTTTATAGAGCTGCATTCCCCCGACACCAAGAAAAGGAAGAATGGCCACAGATAAAACAATTATTCCCATTCCTCCAATCCACTGGATAAAACTCCGCCAGAAAAGCAGCCCTTTTGGCAGACTTTCTATATCATTTAGTATTGATGACCCGGTAGTTGTAAAACCTGAAACCGATTCGAAAAATGCATTTACAAACTCAGGGAAAAAACCGCTCAAATAAAAAGGAAGTGCCCCAAAGAAACCAATGACAGTCCAGCCGATTGCTACAATTGCCATACCTTCCCGCTGACTTATGTGATCGATTCTGGATTCTCTGAATATAAAGAAGCATGATGCCCCGGCAACTGCAGTAGTACCTATAGATTTTAGCAGGGGAATGACACTCTGGTCTCTGTAGTATAGTCCAACAAGAAGCGACAAGGCCATAGCCAGGCTCAGAAACAGGAGCAGTATGCCTGTAATACTAATAATAAAACGCCAACGCATCTAAAAAAACTCCAGTTTTACGGTAAGAATCTTTTCTATATCAGAAACAGCCTTTTTGCGTGCAAAGATAATAATCCTGTCACCCGGTTGAATAACACTTTCTCCTGAAGGAATAGTAATACCCTCCCCGTGTATTATACCTATAAGAATAGCTCCCTTTGGGAACGAAATATCTTTCAGGGGCTTTCCTACTATATCAGATGTTTCAAGGGCAACCGCTTCAAGAACTTCGGCCTGTTCATCTTTAATGGAAATAGCAGAAATAACCTTGCCTTTTCGTATATGCTGCAGAATACTATTGATCGCCGATAGCCTTGTGCTAACAACCTGCTTTATACCAATGGCGGTCATAAGCGGGAAATAGCTGAATTTACTTATTTTTGTTACGGTATCTACTGCTCCCATCCTTTTTGCGAGAAGGGATACTATAATATTAGTTTCTTCATCGTTGGTAAGGGTAACAACAAAATCCATGTCCTGAATATTTTCTTCAATCAGAAGGCTCTGGTCAGAGCCATCTCCATTTAAAACTATGGTTTTGTTCAGTCTTTCGGCGATATTAATACATCTCTCAGGATCTTTTTCAATTATCTTGGTATATATTGATTTATTTTCGAGATGATTTGCAAGCCTGAATCCTATACGGCCTCCACCTACTATAAGAACCCGCTTCAAAGGCTTGGCATGCTTGTCAAAAACGGTAAGGGTATCAGTCAGTTTGTTCTCTTCACTGATAAAATAAACCAGATCACCAGTAAGAAGTTTGTCATTCCCCCTGGGAATAATAAGCTTCTCATCCCTTACAATAGCAGCAATAAGAGGTGTGTGTCTGCCGAGTATTGTCGGCAGGTCCGAAAGGCGTGCACCGGCCAGCCTAGCATTTTCATCCAGGCTTATCCCTACAAGCTTAACACGGCCGTCTGCAAACTCTCCCACTTCAACTGCTCCAGGAACACTCATAAGTCTGTCTATGGTATTGACAACCTCTATTTCAGGATTGATAACAGTATCTATATGCGGAGGATTCTCCCGGAAAGAACTGTGGTATTCATCATAATCAGCATTCCTGATACGTGCCAGTTTCTTCGTTGCCGGTGAAATAATATCTGCAACAAGACATGCTACCAGATTTGATCCGTCACTGTCAGTTACCGCAAGAAGAATCTCAGCTTCCTTGATGCCGGCTGCCTCCAGAACTACAGGGCTGCTCCCGGATCCGGTTACAACACTAACATCAATATTGTCTGATACACGACGAATCGCCTCAGGATCATTGTCTATTACAACAACATCCTTACTCTCTAAAGCAAGACGACTTGCGATATGAAAACCAACCTCTCCTGCCCCGACAATTACAATTTTCAACTTATTGCTCCTGTAAGGTTTTATAAAAAATTAGTAGAATTTACTATACTCATTCAAACGTGTCAATTATTGATGACGATGTAGAAAACCTCCATCTCCTGCTTTATAACGGTTGATCAGAATCTCGGCAAACTAAAGTATATTTTTTAAAGGTATTATGGTTCCTTGTGGAAACAGTCACCATAAACAATTGTTTTTCTTGAACCGTCGGAAAGCTCCAGAATAAGAGCACCGTTTTCATCAACATCTACTGCAAGACCTTCTGTCACATCATCAATAGTAACTATTTTGACATGCCGGTTAATTGTCATGGTATACTTCTTCCATTCGGAAATAATTTCATCATAAGCTATACTGTCTATCTTTTTTTCAAATTCATCCAGAAACTTCGATAATATCTCTTTTCTTGAAACCTCCCGGCCAAGAATCTTTTTCATTGAAACAGCTTCCTGCTCCTCCGGATGAGGATCATTATTTACATTGAGTCCGATACCAATATTGACGAAAGAAACAATGTCTGCTTCTACTTCCATTTCTGAGAGACTCCCGGAAAGCTTTTTCCCCTCAACCAGAATATCATTTGGCCATTTTACCATGGCATCTATTTCATAATTTTTACGTAATACTTCTGTAAGGACAAGGGATGCCGCAAAATTAACCTTATGGCTGAGAGCGGGGGATATTTCAGGCCTTATTACAATTGTAAAATAAAGTCCTCCAATTGAAGATAACCAGACCCGTTTCATACGCCCACGCCCTTTTGACTGCTGCCCGGCAATTACTACAGTAAAATGAGGACAGCCTTTCCTTCCCATATCTCTGGCAATATCCATTGTTGAGCCGATCTCATCATAATAGTGAATATTCTTTTCCCTGCCGGGAAACTCCCATGGAAAAAGGACATCAGGGGATGATTGAAACCTGTATCCGGAAGAGGTAGTAACAATTTCATATCCCAGTTCCTGAAGTTTACGGATATGCTTCCATATTGAAACCCTTGAGATCCCCAGTTCAGAACTTAGGGCCTCTCCTGAAATTACATCATTTTCAGATTTTAATCTTTTTAGTATCTGTCCTTTCATTTTCACCCCATCTCTTAGCCATCGGTTATACTTTTTACAAGTTCATCAAATGGTTAACTTTAAAGGACGTGTGGTTAACCAAATGTTTAAAAAAAATCAATTCATGTTTAATAAAAAGAAGTAAATACAATAAATTAATCTACTTTCTGCTATTTCCGTCCATTCTTTTTAAGCTTTCTGTTCACGTACAATATGCTCTCCGATTTTTTCAGCCGAACTCCCGAAAAGCTCTTTAGTTTCAACTATTTCAAGGAATTCATCATCCCATGCTAAGCTGTTTTCCTGTACGATATTCTGAATATGTTCAAATTTTCCGCCTAAAGCCTTTTTCTTGACATCCAGCGGGATGTTCTCCCGGAAACCGACATTAAGCAGTAAAAGGTTGTCTATAATATTCTGGCCCGTCGAAGATGTAGAAATTACCGGTATGACAATTATACTGCGGTCGTCTTTTCTCCCTTTACCGATATAGACATTCCCCTGGGCTACAATTGTTTTTTTAGTTCCCTTAAGCCTGTTATCGTCTTCCACTCTTGAGGGAATAGGCTTTAACACTCCTTCCTTGTTTAAAACTTTTATTGTCGTGTTATCAATAGGTTCACCAAGAAGGTTCAGTCCATCTATCCGATATAGTATATTCCCTTTGATCTCTGATACTACCCCCTGGAGATTTCTAAGAACAATTACATTTTTATTTGTTAGATGTGTTACATTGAAATTATTTCCGGCAAGTATATCAAAAAGTATCCCTTCAACTTTTTCACTGATGCGACTGGTTCCCACTGTAACAGTCTTTGCCTGATGTTTAATAGCATCCACAGGTCTTGCCATAAAATTTATTGAATTTCCCAGGCACTCAAACAGGGAATTCAACATATTAAGGGCTGTACCCTTTTTCCCGAAATCAATCTCAAAGTCTGAAACCGGCAGCCTTCCTGAAAGATATTTAAGCAGAAGCGTCAAATCAGATGCTGCGTCAAAACCAATTGATGTAGGAAAACTTTTTTCCGCCCTTTTTCTCCGGAATTCATAATAAAATCCTGCAATCTTTTCTCTGAAGCTTTTCTCAAGAACCAATTCATATACATTCAGTCCGTTATCAGCATAAGTATCTATCGTATCCTGAATATCCTTACGGAAATTATCTAAAAACCGTGAGCCATCGTTTATTGATAGAGCAGCATAATATCCCCAGATATGACCGGCAAGTGTATTTAAAATCGGCGCAAGATGCTCGGGAACAACCGGAACATGAAATACATCCTCGGAATACTGCGTAAACCTCTCCTCACCTTCATTTGCAATTACAATCGGAGTCGACTTGTGCGCATGAAAAATCGCGGTATCTTTTATTATGTCCCCGACAACATTCTCCCTGGTACCTGCAGCGCACACAATTATAAGAGGTTCGGATGAAAGATCTATGTGTTTTTTATCTTCCACATAATCTGAAGAAATAGTTTTATAACAAAGCTCACTAAGCTTTATCCTGATTTCATCAGCTGCAGCTTTATTCGGTCCGCTTCCAACAACTGCCCAGTATGTCTTATTTACAGCGAGTCTTCTTGCAGAATTCTCCATACTCTTACTTCCCGACAATACTTTCCGCATGCATGCCGGAAGTGAGAGAAGATGTTTTATTTCATCAGAAATAAAATCACCATTCCGGAACTCTTTAACTCCGGTTATGTAGAGACTGAGGATTGCCCCTGCAACTATTTGTGAATAAAACGCTTTAGTCGATGCAACTGACATTTCAATATCACGGCCTGTGCTGGTATATATAACACCGTCAACTTTGTATGTAAGGTCGGAATCTCTTCTGTTTACAATGGCAAGAGTATATGCGCCCCTTTCCTTCACCATATCCACGGCACGGTTCGTATCTGTAGTAGTTCCTGACTGGCTTATGGCAACTACAAGAGTATCCTTCATACTAAGGGAGTCGTCATCTTCTTTTAAATCAAACCCGCTAAACTCAGATGCCTTACAGGCCTGTATATGAATCGATGGATCATTAAGATAGTACTTTAAAATATCCGCACAGGCCAATGCAGCAACTCCGGCTGTACCCTGTCCTATAAAAAAGACACGGTTTATCCGTTTCTCTTCAGTTTTCTCAACAAGTACCTTTTGTAATATTGTTGGAATTGTCTTTTCATCAAGATCAATTACATACCTGCTTTTATTAGTTTTGCTGATTTTCCAGCGATTACGGAGTGTTTTTTCAACTGAGACAGGTGCTTCCGAAATCTCTTTCATAAAGTAATGTGGGAAATCCTGACGATCAATATCCCTGGATGTTATATCAGTATATTTAATATCCTTCTTTTTGTATTTTATTTTTGTGCCGTCATAATACATACCCTTAATACCTTCCAGACCACCTGCAGAAGATTGATCCAGAATTACAATTTGCCCTTGTGTTTTCCCCTTTTCCCCGTCAACGACTTTTTCCCCGTCCATTTTGAGAAAATTGGAGGTTTCTTCAATAAAACCGTAAACTTCAGAAGTCGGCATGTAATGCTCATTGGAAATACCGATAAAAACTGCCTGCCCGCTTCCCTTTTGTGCAAGAAACAATTTACCCGGGGCAAGGTCTGTTTGCATGGAAATAGCATGAGAACCCTCAAAGTCATTGACTGCACGTCGAAAGGCCTCCTCAGGGTTATTACCCTCATTAATATATTTTCCAATCTGAATTGGAATAATCTTTGTGTCTGTTGTTACCTCTTCAGGAACATGACCTCCTTTCAACTCAAATTCTTTTTTCAGTTCCAGATAATTATCAATATCACCATTGAGGCAGACATGAATTATTCCTTCCTGACCGGATGAGGTTGTCCTGTTATCCACAGGATGGCAGTTCGGTTCACTTATTTCACCGACAGATGCCCATCGCGTATGAGCTGAAATTGTATAGAATTCTGCAGGATAAGAAATCAGCCCTTTAAATATTGGATCATTTTTAATTTCCCATCGCAGAAAATTAATATTATCACCAAGACTGCCGATCTCGGCAGCTATTTTATAAGTAAACGTAATGGCTGTAAGTTTATCCCCGCCATCATTTTCAGAATCCCTGATACTTATACTTTTATTTACAAGGGTCTTCTTTCCCATGCGTTCGTTAAGTAATTCCGAAAGATTTGTCCGGCCTTTATAACCGTCAATCCAAGCTTTGAATTTTTTATATTCCTCTCTTGCCAGAATAAACATTATTGAAATACCGGATGAATCGCGCCCCCTTACTTCGAGACGGTCAATACTGTTTAACACGGCATTGATTTTCTTGTAGATTGTAATAACAGATGTAGATGAATGGTTATTCCCATTTCCCACAAAGTCCATTACTTTTATAATGTTCCCTGATATTTCAGTGGCAAGACACCATCTTGTATCCTTGAGGTCTTCTATAGCCTGACTCATAATTTCAACATTGCCAGAACTCATAAATCCCATATTATCTGCCAGAGCTTTTTCTTCATTATCTATTAGTTTCTCAATACGCCCTGATATTTTCCCGAGTTCATTATAAAGTGTTTTATCTTTGTAAATACTTATGAAAGGGGTCTCGTCTTTAAGGCTTTTAACCTCCCCTGCAAGCATACTGATATGTTTTTTTCCTCCAAGATAATACTCTCCAATCGCTGCTTTTTCTTTGGATGAAAAATATCGGTTTGTTTCGGCTTTTTTTACCATATCCTCCAGGAGAGAGATATTAACCGCTCTTTTTTCATTCTTTGTGTTTTTTCCCTTTTTATTAAATGATACGACACCGGATAATCCGCAAAAGAACACGTTTTCATCATAAGGAAAGAAAACGATTGATCCTTCAGGAACACAGGCCATTCTCCTGCCGAAATACACACAAGTTGAAAGACAAGAATATAAACTGACTTTCATATATTTTAAAAAAGCGAATATTCCTTCAGTCAATTTTATCTCCATTTTACAATGATAATGATATCAGATTTAAAAGTCTTTTCGTTTCAATAATGAGAACTATATAAAAAAAGATAAGCTACATTTTCATGTATAATTCCTTTGTTCGTTCTCTTGTCATAATATTTTTCCAGTCAGGTCCCAGGCAGTTTTCCCAAAGAGGATCAAGGCCGAGAGCAACTGTTATCATTTTCTCCATTTTTTCATCATCCATTCCTGAAGTAAGGTTGCGCGGTAATTCAATATTATGTCTTTCCGCCATAATACGAAACTCATTAACACCTTCAGGATAAAAATCATCCAGATAATCAAATGCAATACAACAGCCAATCCCATGATGCAGACCAAGCACAAATGAAAGACCGTATGAAAGAGCATGACAGGCTCCGACCTGGGAATAGGCGATACTCATACCTCCAAAAAATGATGCCATCATCAACTTGTCGTCTGCTTCGAGATCAGCTTCAGAATCATCACCCAAAAACACTTCCCGGCAAAGGTCAAGTGCTTTATCACCATAAGCCCTGCTGAAGGCGTTCAGATACGTGCCCTGTAAAGATTCCACACAATGAATATAACAGTCCATCCCTGTATAAAACCTCTGATCAGCAGGCGCACCTGCTACCAATTCAGGATCCAATACTATCTGGTCAAAAACAGTAAAATCAGAATTTATACCAAGCTTCTTTTCAGGACCTGTAAGTATTGCAGTACGGGATGCCTCGGCGCCTGTCCCTGAAAGGGTAGGAATTCCCACATGATAAACGGCAGGGTTTTTTATAAGATCCCATCCCTGATATTCAGTGGAAGAACCGGGATTAGCCAGCATCAAAGATACTGCCTTACCGATATCCAGAGAACTTCCACCACCGATTCCTATTACACCACAGGGATTTATAGATGAATAGTCTCTTGCCTTTTGGGTCAGCTCATCAATATAAACTGTCTTCGGCTCATCATCCACATTAATCCAGAGAACAAGATCCTTTTCTTTTACCGGGATTCTTTTTTCCAGGTCACTTCCTTTAAACACATCATCCACAAGAAAAAGTATATATGAACCTTCAGCCACCCTCTGTTGTGAAATTATATCATCAAGCTGATTAAAAGATCCCCTGCCGAATATAATATTTGGTACCACTTTAAAATTTCTATACATAGTCATTCCCATTTTAATTTTAAAAAAACAGAATATTATAACTTATATTAAAGTTTTTATTTAGTGTCCATCCATAAACAGGATAATTTGGCAACTATTTAAATACCCCTTCAATTTTTTTTATACGATCATTTAAATCATCTTCTGTCCAGGATAGTTTTATCTGCATTGATATCATTCTTTTCATTAAACTGTCAGACTTTGGCATCTCAACCCTTTTGTAGTCAGGACAGTTTTCAAGAAGCTGAACAGGAAGAGGTGCTGCCGAATCAAGATTTTTAAGATGATCCCATTGTCGAATATAATGCCAGTTATTAGCATACCAGTAAAAACATCCATCAACACCCGCTTGTGCAAGACCCTCAACAGCCTCACACGCCTGAGCTTCATCCGGAAGAAAAAAAGAAATAAATGTTGCAGAATCACCATTTTCATCAGGCAGGCTTCTGAAAGAAATATTCGAAAACCCTGACATGGCATCTTTGACTGCTTTTTTGTTTGCTTTCTGTTTTTCAAGAATTGAATCAAGTTTTTTTAGCTGTGCAACACCAACTGCGGCGTTTAGTTCGCTTATACGATAATTAGCACCAAGTATGGGATGGCCTTCAAGCCCCCTGTCACTGCCCACATGATCATGTCCATGATCAGAATAGGCATCTGCGTTCACATAAAGTTCTTTTGAGTCTGTAACAACAGCTCCTCCTTCACCACAGGTAATGGTTTTTACATAATCAAATGAGAAGCACCCCATATTACCAAAGGTTCCCAGAAATTTACCTTCATAGGATCCACCTATCGCCTGACAGGCATCCTCGATAAGAACAAGACCTTTCCTGTCACAGATATCTTTTATTTCATCAATACGGGCCATTGCGCCACACATATGGACAGGCAACACAGCTTTTGTATTAGGCGTAATAACCTTTCTGATTTCATTCGGATCAAGGCATAAGGTATCATCTATTTCTGCAAATACCGGTATCGCACCGGCATTTAGTACTGACTCTATTGTTGCAAGAAAGGTAAAGGGAGGAACAATGACCTCATCCCCGGCACCAACACCACATGAAGCCAGTGCAATTGAAAGAGCTGAAGTACCGCTGGAACAAAGGTGACAGTGTTGTACATCAAGCTTTTTTGATAGCATTTCCTCAAAAGTTTTTGCCTTCCAGTGCCCGTTGCGAGCCTGATCAAAGCCGTAACGAAACAGGACACCTGTTTCCAGGACATCCTGAACTTCCTTCCTTTCATCATCACCAAATAATTCAAATCCAGGCATATCATTTCTCCTTACCGGTTTAAATCTTTCTCAAGTATAATGGTGCTGCTCCAGCTATAGCTGGACCAATTAGCCATCGATTATGCTTTTTATGACTTCTTCAAGTTTAAACTGAAATCGCTCATGGAAGAGGCCTTACGCTGTATGAAATATATGTAATTGCTGCTTTGAGACCTTTGCATAACACCCCTTTTTGCTCAATTTCTGCGTCAAGCTCAAATTTTAATCCTCGAAATACTCAATGTATTACTGTGGTTAAAATTTTCGCTTTCCTTGAACTTGAACAAAAATGGACATTCTGCAAAGGTCTCGTTTTATATCAACAAAGAGAACCAATAGAACCGGTTAAACTAAAAAGGACCGGCTTTCAGAACAGAATATTATATTTTTCTTTATTACTATTTTCTGGTTATAATCTCAGACAGATCAATTTCTGCTTCTACACCATCTTCAAGCTTGACACTTATTTTGTTGGAAATAAGATTATGACGAACAACTTTCCCTTTTCCTCTTTCAGTATCAACCTTCTTACCAACTTTTGGAGCCTTATCCTTGAGATGCTGATAGGTCTTATTTTCAAAAGTCAGACAGCACATAAGCCTTCCGCACTGACCTGAGATTTTTGTCGGATTAAGTGACAGCCCCTGATTCTTTGCCATGCGTATTGAAACAGGTTCAAATTTTCCCATAAAAGCCGAACAGCAGATTTCACGTCCACACCGTCCCATACCGCCGCACATTTTTGCCTGATTGCGAATCCCAACCTGACGCATCTCAATCTTGACCCGGTATTTATTGACAAGCATTTTCACAAGCTGTCGAAAATCAACACGGCCTTCAGCGGTAAAGAAAAAAGTCAACTTGCTGGCATCAAAGATACTTTCAACAAAAAAAAGATTCATTTCAAGTTTAAGCTCTTTTATACATTCAAGACAATAATCATGTGCTTTCTTCTCAAGTTCAGTATTTTTTTCCCTCTGCAGAAGATCGTCCTGATTTGCAAGTCTGTATACCTTTTTCAGCGCTTTTTTTAAATTAACTTTCTCCACAGGTACCTGTGGAGTTACCACAAACCCGAAGCTGAGTCCCTGATCTGTTTCAACGATCACATCATCCCCGAGTTCAAGTACAAAAGCGCCACAGTCAAAATCATAAATCTTTCCGGCGGGTTTAAATCTAATTCCTACTACTTTTACCATAAACTTTCTTATCCGATAGGATTTGCGAGTCTCATTACCATTAGTTCCAGGGTCAGCTTCAAATTTGCATTAGCAGTAATACTTCGCTGAGCTACCTGAACTGCTTCAATCTTTGAAACAATCGACTCAACAGTTGTTTTTTGTGAAAATGACTTTATTCTGGATGCAAGGTCAATGTTTATAATTATCTCAGGAGAATATCGATAGATTAATATATCCCGCAAATAGGTTTTCAATATTTCAAGAGTATCCGAAATATATGCTTTTTTTTCAGCCAGTTTTTCTGCAAAAGCCAATACTGAACTCATTGAACGTGACGGCAGTATTTCAACTTCATTTACCAGCCATTTTCTCCAATTGTTTAAACTTACCCTGCCTACTTTACCAGGTGCTATTGACAAAGCTCTTGCCAAACTTCCATTAGCCATAGAAGCTGCAGCAAATGCTTCATCTTCAGATATCCCGTGGTTGTCAATAAGAATTTTCTCAATGTTTTTTCTTGAGACAGGATTAAACCTGATCTGTTGACAACGGGAAACAATAGTTGGGAGGAGATCTGATGTATGCGTTGCCGTTAGAACAAATAAAGTTCTTTCAGGCGGTTCTTCCAGTATTTTCAGAAGCGCATTCCCTGCCTCTTTATTCATTTTATGAGCATCGGATATCAAAATGACACGAACCTTTGCTTCATAAGGTTTCAAAATAAGAGAATTGCATAGTTCACGGATCTGTATGATTTTGATAATTAAACCTGAAGGTTCAATATTAATAATATCCGGGTGGTTTCCTGAAAGGATTTTACGACAGGATCGGCATTTACCGCATGGGTTTGAAACTTTCCGTTCCCTATGGGTGTTATGTGGTTCATCTATATTTCCAGAGTAAACCCGAGCAACCTCTGAACAATTGCAGGCCATCGCAAAGATATTTGCAATTGTAAGCTTACCGATACCGTCTACCCCTGTGAAAAGCATGGCATGGGGGATGCTCCCTTTTGCCAGGATAGCGGACAATGTTCTTATTGGCTGTCTCTGGTTTAATAAACCATCAAATCCGGAAAAAGCCTCGTTCCCAGGCACAGATCTAATAATCCACTCTTTCTTTTAATTCTTTGCCGCATTTAAAGAAAGGAAGCTTTTTAGGTTTAATAACAACCTTTTCTCCAGTCTTGGGATTTCTACCTGTATAGCTTTTATAGTCCTTTACATAAAAACTGCAAAGTCCACGGATTTCAACCCTCTCACCCTTTGCCATGGCATCAGCCATTGAATCAAAAAAGATCTGTATAACCTTTGCAGCATCAGATTTGGATATATTCGCTTCGGTTTTCAAAGCGGAGATGAACTCCAACTTGTTCATACGGCCTCCCTGTATATAAAAATATTAAAAATAACTAACATCAAAGTCTTTTTAATAAACAAAACTTGATAAGAAGTCAAGCAGTTATGTCAAAATTTTAGGTAATAATTCCACATCATCTTTATCAACAACAACCGAAGCAAACTGACCAAGGGCTTCAATATTTACAACAACACAATCCTTCCCTTTGTATCTGACAAAATTCCCTGCAACACCTGTAAGCGGCCCATTTACAACGATAACCTTATCACCTGCCTCAAAAATGTTTCCGGTTAAAATGTCATCCTCTGACCCAACCATTATCTTCAATGATTCCAGCACATCACTAACAACAGGAACCGGACCGTCATTAAAACCGATAAATCTAACAACACCAACCGTTTTTACGATTTCAAGACGCTCATTAGGACTCAAACCGGACTTCACGAAAATGTAACCCGGAAAAAGCGGCAAATTAATCATTATTTTTCTGTCACGCCGTTTGCTTCGAACCTTTATCTTTGGAAGAAAAGACTCTATGGATTTCTTCGTAAGTGCTTCATTTACAACATTTTCAAACCGGCTTTTAGTATGCAGAACATACCATGATCTTTCATTTTTATTTTCAGATATCATTTTTTCCAACTATAAACTCATATAAAATATTATTTCAGGATCATAAAGTCGGATCTTCAAAAACTTTTCCCTTTATACTTTTCTGGAACTTTCCCAACCCGTAAAGACTGATCACAAAACCATATTTGCGATCATTTTCTTCATCAACAAAATTTAAATCAATCGACCAGCACTGGGATTTATATATAACACCAGCGCTGGTTATAATATTTTTTTTTGCGTAAAGATTCCGTTCATGATCGGCATATACAGTTACCCTGTCATTTACAACAAAGCTAAGATCAGTATATATAGATTCACTACTATTATGTTTGTATCTGTGCTCCACGAAAAGTCTGTCCCTTCTTTTATCGGAGATTCTCATGGAAATATTATGTGACTGATAAAAGCTCTCATAAGGTGACCTTTGGGCTGTAGCTTTTATATTACAATATTTGCCAAAATCAAGTTCAAGCTCACCTTTTAAAGGTGTAACAGGACGTTTGTTTGCACCACCTATTCTTTTGGAAACAATTTCTTCCTTTGCTTCATTAATATCATAACTCTGCTCCAGCTTGAAACGACAAAATTGGTGATAGGCATAAGTGACCGGTGGTTTTTCGATACTTTCCAAAGATTCTTCCTGACCGGGTTTCAATTCTGACTCATCCTGGGCATCAGTATCTTTCACCGATTTTGGCGTTCGATAAGTGAATGTGTTTATCAGCGAATAGGTGATAAGACTTTTTCGATTTATATTATCAAGGGAATCAAATTGAGGATATTTCACCCCCTGATTATCATTGTAAGGTATATATTCATATGCAACTCTGGGAGTAATGCTATGTTTTATACTATTGTCATTTTCTCCTATACCGTTGTATATCCTGTACACTTGAGAAGAAACACCAACTTTAAAATCATAAAGCTCTCTGGACATTGTATCTTCATAGCGCTTGGTGTCGGATGTATCCATATTAGAAAAGAGGTATTTATCCCTGTCAAAGTGCCATATGGTTTCCTGAAAACCGACTGAAGGCTCAATAGTTGCGTAATTCCCTATATTAAAAGGCAGATACATCCTCGGATAAGCATCTACTCTGTGCCCTCTTATCCCATCCTCCCTATAAAAATAGGTATACTCAGAATCAAGGTCAAAATAGAAAGGAGTTTGAAAAACCTGTTGTTTTGCCCCGACAAACTCCACATAGGGCATCTTTTGAAGGGTTGTATCAGTATCATTCCAGCGTCTTGCAACAACATTATCATACCATAGAAAATCCGCATTCAGGCTGTATCCTGACCAGCTTTTGTTTATATTCAGCTTATTGGTTCGGGTTTGATCATCAAAATCATCAAGATCCCTGCCAAAAGCCTGATTAAAATAATCATCAGTAAAATAAAATCCGGTAAGGCCGTCTTTGAATTCACGAAGGTAATCCTGGTCACTTACAATATCAAGATCAATTTTTGCATTAAATCCGAAGGGTACCCCCTGATTATGCTTCATTCTAAACCAGTATCTGTCTTTATTAGGCCTGAGTATTTCATTTTCTTCATGGTACCCCCAATCACGATTTGATATAATGGCACCATCATCAACTTTACTGTCATGTAGAACATCAAGCATGAAAGTTCCCTTTGATTTTTCACTCAATGCATACCGGTATTCAAATCCGATCTTTTCCCCACGGCGTTCCATGTGGTGTAAATAAAAAGTAGCATCAGAACTGTCATTTATGGCCCAGTAAAAAGGCTGAATATATTCCTCCCAGGTTCTATCAGAAAACCCAAACTCCGGCGGGAGCATACCTGTCTGGCGTTTTAATTTCACAGGGAAAATAAAATAAGGCGAATAAATTACAGGTACCTTCTTTGCCCATAATGCCGCGTGGCTGAGAAATGCATAACCTTCAATTGTAACCTTTAAATTCCTTCCGGTGATTTTCCATGCCGGATTATCTCCGTCACAGGTTGATATGCTTGCTTTATGCACCTCATATGAGTCTTTTCCTACCTTTTGAATCTCATCGCCCCTGATATAAAAATGATTTGCCTTTATGAACACAGTTCCATCAAAGATGGTCCCTGTTTCCGAATCAAGATTTATCTCCATTCGACTTCCGGCAATATAGTCTTCACCAACCGTCATGATAACATTACCTTTTGCGAATGCATCCATGGTCTTTTGATAAAAACGCACATAATCTGCTGAAAGTGTTTTAATTCCTTTTTTTACATGCACATTACCTTTCACGACATACTGTTGATTTCTATCATCAAAACTGATGCTGTCACCAATTATATGCCATGCATCCTCGGGTTTATCTTCAAGAAAAGAGTTCTGTATTCCGGCCTCTATCCCGCCAACCTGGAAAAAAACAGTTACAAGAAAAAGGAACACGGGGGTGAACACTTTAATATATATACTTAAATTTTTTAAATAAGAGATATGAATATTATTCTCACTTAAAAAATCAACACTCCTATAGTTTTGTTTTGTATTATGATCCATTATCACCGATTCTAAAAGAGCCCTTTGTATAACGTCCCTTTTTGTCCGATTTCTATGTCAGGCTCAATTTTTTAACCCTCGAAATACTATGTGTATTAATGTCGTTAAAATTTTCACCTTCCTTGAACTTAAACAAAAATGAACGCTCTTCAAAGATCTCTTGAATAAATGTGGAAAAATTCAATTTCCGAGTTGAAAGATAACATCTTGTATACTTATAAAAAATTAAGTATAAATCTAATCGAGTGAAAAAAGTCAAGATGTAGTTTATTTAAAAAAATCATAACAGATAGCTGAATATAAATCTTTATCTGCAATTCGTAGCGGTTGATCAGGAGTCATGGCACTCATATAATGCATCAAACTTCTGGCCATCACTATAAAGCATTAGTCTCGAAAAAGCTTGATATATAAGACAGTAAAATTTCTAATATTATGAAAATTCTTCTAACTAACGACGACGGCATTTATGCAAAAGGTCTTTGGGCTTTATATGACAGGCTTTCAATGAAGCACAGCCTTACTATAGTCGCGCCGGCAAGTGAAAAAAGTGCTGTTGGGCATGGATTAACCCTTCATCGCCCTCTTCGTGTAAAAAACACTGAAATCTTTAAAAACAAATGGGGATATTCTGTAAACGGCACACCTGTAGACTGCATTAAACTGAGTATACTTGAGATCCTCAATGAAAAACCGGACATGGTAATCTCCGGGATCAATCCGGGTGCAAACACAGGAGTTAACATCAATTATTCAGGTACTGTGGCCGCAGCAAGAGAGGCCGCCCTATACGGTATAACTTCAATAGCGGTTTCCATGCAGGGGAAAAAGCCTGAGCATTATGATGATGCCGCGGCTTTTATTGAGAAACTTGCAGAAAATATTTATAAAAAACCGCCCCTCTTGGGTACTGTTATAAACGTAAACATTCCTGATCTGCCTAAACATATGATAGCAGGTACAAAGATTATCCGGCAAAGTATGAAACACCCCGAAGAATATGTAAAAAAAAATGTCGATCCCAGGGGAAGTTCATATTTCTGGCATGGAATCAATTCAAAATTAAACGGAAGTGATCCTGATTCTGATGAAGATGTTTTGTTAAGAAATTATATCGCAATAACACCTGTAAAATGCGACACAACTGATTATAGCATAATTGATGAAATGAACAATTGGGAAATTGACAAGTGCCTTGGAACTGCCAGGTAGTGGAAGCTATCTAAAAAACGGACTTTACAACTCAATGTCCGAAGGAGTATAAAACCTGAGGCTGGTTCTATTGGTTCCATTAGTTTGATTAGTTCGATTAGTTAACCAATAAAACTAATTAAACCAATTCAATAGGTTATTATTTATAGAGGTTAGGCTGATATCATGTTCATTACACTTGAAGGTATAGAAGGCTCCGGTAAAACAACGCAGCTGGAAAATATAGTAGAATTTATGAATGACAGGCATTATGAATATGTTGTTACAAGAGAACCGGGTGGCACTGCGATTGGGAAAGAAATCAGGGCCATACTTTTAAGCCCCGACACAAAAAACCTGAACAGTCTTACTGAACTTCTTTTATATGCTGCTGATAGGGCGCAGCATGTTAAAGAGGTTATTATTCCTACACTTGATTCCGGTAAAACCGTTATATGTGACCGTTTTTTTGATGCAACAACAGCATATCAGGGCTTTGCAAGGGGTCTTGATATGAAACAGATAAAAATACTACATGAAATCATATTAGGTAGTTTGAAACCCGACATTACACTCCTGTTTGACCTTCCACCTGAAACAGGTCTTAAACGAGCATGGACACAGATTAATAATGGTGGGCGGTCTGAGAACGAAACCCGTTTTGAAAAGGAAATGATTTCTTTTCATGAAAAAGTCAGAAAAGGTTATCTTAAAATAGCAGATACTGAACATGAGCGGTTTCATGTCATTGATGCATCAAAAAATGTAGACCAGGTAAAAAAAGCAATAATAGATATCCTGTCAGATAAAATGCCTTAAAGGTATTAATAATAATGAACTCGTAAAAAGTATAACCGATGGCTCCAACATATTATTATATAAAATCCGTATGAGGTCAGGAATAAATTAAATGAATCGTACAATTTTAGATTCCATAGGAAACACACCACTTGTTGAAATCAGAAACCTGAATCCGAACCCGGACGTAAAAATCCTTGCGAAGCTGGAGTATTTTAATCCCGGTGGCTCCATTAAAGATAGACCGGCCCTATATATGATTAATGCTGCTGAACAATCAGGTGAACTGACAAAAGACAGGACAGTTATTGAGGCAACCAGTGGCAATACAGGTATTGGGCTCGCTCTTGTTTGTTCGGTTAAAGGGTACAAACTTTTACTGACAATGTCTGAAGCGGTCAGTCAGGAAAGACAGAAAATCCTGAAAGCAAGGGGGGCAGATATTCTGCTGACTCCCGGACACCTGGGAACTGATGGTGCAATAGAGGAAGCCTACAGATTAACACGCGAAAATCCCGAAAAATATTTCATAACTGACCAGTTCAACAATGAATATAACTGGCGCTCTCACTATTATGGAACAGCTGAAGAAATCTGGGAACAGACAAAAGGTCAGGTATCGACTGTTGTAGCGACTCTTGGAACAACCGGCACTGTAATGGGTATATCAAGAAAACTAAAAGAATATAAACCGGATATCCGGATAGTCGGTGTTGAACCATATTTGGGGCACAAAATTCAAGGTCTCAAAAATATGAAAGAGGCATATCAGCCTGAGATTTTTGAAAAAAAACGGCTTGATAAAAAAATCAACATTGATGATGAAGAAGCCTATGAGATGGCAAGAAATCTGGCAAGAGAAGAGGGCTTGTTTGTAGGTATGAGCAGTGGAGCAGCTATGGTTGTTGCCTGTGAGGAAGCCAGAAAAATGGATAAGGGTACAATTGTTGTAATACTGCCGGATAACGGGGAACGGTATCTAAGCACTTCTCTTTTTGCAGTACAGGAAAAAATTGGCCTGATGTTAACAAATACAATGAGCCGAAACAAAGAACCGTTTGAACCGGTCGTACCCGGTAAGGTTTCAATGTATTCATGCGGACCTACCGCACATGCCCGACTGCATATTGGTGAATGCAGGCGTTTTGTATTTGCCGATCTTCTTAGTAGATATCTTGAATACAGGGGATATGATGTCACTCATATAATAAACATAACAGATCTTGACGATAAAACCATAATAGGTTCTGAAAAAGCCGGTATGGAATTGTCAGATTTTACAGAAAAGCATATTAAATCATTTAAAGAAGACCTTGAAGCACTTTATATAAAACCTGCAACAAGGTATCCGCGTACAAGTGAACATGTCGAAGATATGGTGGATCTTGCCGGGAAACTAGTAAATAAAGGAGCTGCATATGAAAAGCTTCGTTCTCTTTATTTTAACATTTCCCGTTTTCCCGAATACGGAAAACTCTCAGGCATAGATATTAACAAGATAAGACTGGGTGCAACCGTTGACCTGGACGAATATGAAAAGGATAATCCAAGGGATTTCACCCTCCTGAAAAGAACCCGGCTCTCGGAACTGAAAAGGGGAATTTACGTTAAAACAAAATGGGGAAATGTTCGGCCTTCCTGGCATATACAATGTGCTGCAATGTCTATGAAATATCTTGGGGAAAAATTTGACATTCATACAAGCTCTCGCGAACTGGTTTTCCCGCATCATGAAAATGAACTTGCTATTTCAAAAACTGTAACAGGAAAATCTCTTGCCAAATATTGGGTTCACTGTGACAGGGTTCTTGTAGACGGGAAAAAGGTTGATGAAAAAGGTGCCGGCCTGACACTTGAAGATTTAACTGGCATGGGTTACTCACCAAGAAAAATAAGATATTGGCTTCTTTCAACTCATTACAGAAAGTCTCTTACTTTCTCAAAAGGAAGAATTGAAAATACGAGCCTGTCTTTAAAAAGGCTGAATACTTTCATAAAAAACATGAAGAGTATAACTGAAGGAGAAGCCTATCCGGAGCTTGATCAATTAATTTATGATATAAAACAGGGTTTCACAAACGCCATGGATGATGACCTTAATATTTCAGCAGCCATGGCCTCAATATTTAAGACAATAAAAAAAGTAAATACCCTTAAAATCAAAAAAGAAATTGATCCTGAAGGAGCACATAGAGTTGTTGAGGCCATGAAAGATATTAATAAGGTTCTGAATTTTATAAATTTTGATGATAATAAATCCGATCCTGAGATACAAAGACTAATTTCTGAAAGAGAAAATGCAAGAAAAAATAAAAACTGGGAGCTTTCTGATCTGATCAGGGATCAGCTGCTGGCAAAAGGTGTTAATATCAGTGATAATAAATATTGATGGCGTCGTATATGAAGATTTCTACTTAGCCATCGGTTATACTTTTTACGAGTTCATCAATAATAGGAAGTTTTATAAATGAAACCTGTTTATTTCCCTCATACATTTATTTCAGAGCAGATGGTTTCTACCGTTTGTAATTTTTTCCAACAGATAGTCGTTTACCAGCCTTCAGAGATTAATATACCTGAAAACATTCAAAAAATGGCTGACAACGGCATACTTGAAATAAAAATTCCGATTGATAAAGACGGAGAAAAACTTGATAGTATCAGCAGAGATTTCAGAGACTGGAGAAGTCTTGTTACAGGAGTTGAATCATCATATTTAAAAACCCAAAAAGGCCGGGTCCCTTTTTTTGAAGATTCTGCAATATCCCGTATAAGATCAAATATTAAGGACAAATCGGAGAATACTACGAAAGAAAATCCGGACACAGATCTTAATGCCAGATTATTTCTTTTGCTTTCACAGCAATATGACATGCAGAAACATGAAATAGATCAAAACCTTCTACTCACCCAGAACATGGAACAGGAAATTTTCAACAAACTCATTGACGACAGGGCTGATTTGACGGGAAGCGGCCTTGAAGATCCTGCAATAGACTTAAAACCCAAAGTAAGCCCTGATGATAATATGATTAGTGAACGAATCTCTTCATGGACTCGCTTGTTTATGCATGATCGTGACATTTCCGGCCTTTACATAACACACAGTAAGGCAATATTTGAATATTTAATTGAAAAAACAAACGACTCAGAAATCTTATCAGGTTCTGATTCAATACATTTGCCGATTTTACAACCTCATGAAATGAAAAAATGGCAGGAAACTCTTATAAATAAAATCACAGCTTTGGCAGACGGCAGCCTGACAGGTATTAAGGATAACATTCCACGACAAAATGATAATAATAGAAATATGACTTCACTATCACTTTGCCGTGTAGCAGGAAAAACACCTTATGAATTTTTTGGAGGATTTTTAGAAAACAACGCTTCAGTAAAGGTGGTTACCAACACTATTTATAAAAACTGCATATTCGGACTTATAAAATAAATTAAGTGGTATGAAAAAAATATTTCAAACCCTTGACTCACATTATCAATTAGTATATGGATTTCACTTAATTCTAAAAAGAATATTATTTGCTAAAAAATAATAGAATTTATTAATAATTATTTACAATCAAATGGGAGGAAATAAAATGGCGTTTAATGCAATAGTTGACAAAGAAAAATGCACCGGTTGTGAAGAGTGCGTAGATGTTTGCCCGGTTGAAGTATTTGAAATTGTAGACGGTAAATCAGACCCTGTTAATGCTGATGAATGTCTTGGTTGCGAAAGCTGTGTTGAAGTTTGTGAAGTTGATGCAATTACAATTGAGGAAGATTAATACAGATTTCAGAACAACAATCCCCTGATTATATAGCATATATTACCAGGGGATTTTTTTATATTACTAAGCTGCATTCCCTAATAATGCCTTTTAACAACGGCATTGCTATCTATCCAAATATTTAAGACGCTCAAGCCCTGGGGCATTAGTTATCATAAGGCTGGTTATTCATAATCTGATTCACCTTGATACCAGGATACAAATATTAATTTGTGATTCCTGCTTATTAAAAGATCTTCTTGCTTTTTTTTATTTAATAAAAAGATATGACACAAAATCAAATATTATTTCCGGATATGGCTGTTGTAAAACAAAAGCTATACAAATCCTGTATAAACAACATACCAGAAATAATATCTTCATCACTTTCAGATATTTCTCCTTTTAAAAATATTAAACCCGGCGAAACGGTTGCTATAGCAGTCGGAAGCAGAGGAATAGACAAGATCAATTCAGTTGTATTGAACTGTATTCAATTCCTGAAGGGAAAAGGGTTAAAACCTTTTATTGTTCCTGCAATGGGAAGCCATGGAGGCGCTACAGCGGAAGGGCAGGAAAAAACCCTTGAAAAGCTCGGAATTACTGAAACATCTATGGGTGCTCCCATTTTTCCTGAGATGGAAACCTGTAGCCTTGATAAACTCCCCTGCGGCCTTAATATTTATTTCTCAAAAAAGGCTCTGGAGGCAGACCATATTGTTGTAATAAACAGGATTAAGCCGCACACCAAATTTACAGAAGATATAGAAAGCGGCCTTTGTAAGATGTTAACAATCGGCCTTGGAAAAATTGACGGGGCGGCTGAATTTCATCGTTTCGCTATAGGAAATTCTTTTAAAATTATTGAAGAGGCTGTAGCGATAATTTTAAAAAAATGTAATATTCTCTTCGGCCTGGCCCTCACAGAAGATGGTTATGGCAATCTTTCACATATTGAAACGATTGATTCTTCATCCCTTATAGAAAAAGAAAAAAACCTGCTTAAAGATGTATACAAAAAAATGAGTAAGATTCCTTTTGATAATCTGGACATCCTGATTGTTGATTATATAGGTAAAAATATCAGCGGAATAGGAATGGATTCCAATATTACCGGTAGGCATATTGATATTACTGGTGATTTTAAATCAAGCCCGCATGTTAAAAGAATTTTTGTAAGAGATCTGGATCCTGATTCAGACGGCAACGCTAATGGAATAGGCCTTGCAGATTTTACGACAAAAAGACTTGTAAATGCCGTTGAATTTGAAAAAACATATATAAATGCTCTTACTGCAATTTCGCCTGAAAAAGCCGCCATCCCCATTTATTTCGATTCAGACAGGCAGGTTCTCAACGCATGCTTTCAAACCATAGGGCTGGATTCGACCGTTAATGCGCGTATAGTCAGAATAAAAAGCACTGCAAGTCTTGAATTAATGGAAATTTCAAAAACGCTTGAAAAGGAAATTAATGATAACCTTGGAATTGAACAAATATCAGAATGGAGACCATTACAGTTCAATAATAACGGAAATCTAATTGAATTAATTGGATAGTGAAGTGAATCTCTATTTGGTGTTATTATCACTTTATATGGATGATGGAAATTTATTATAGCTATTGATAATATTTTTTTAAGGAAAATCATGGTTAATAAAAAAACAATAATCTATTACTCAAAACTCCTTCTGGTGATGCAGGTATTATCTATCAGGAAATACCACTTTTTATAATAAAGACAAGCCCCTCAATCCCCCCCCAGGAAATTAATAAAACTATAATTAAGTTGCAAACTATAATTGAAACTGTTAAAAGTTTCACAACTATATATAAGTCTTAATATGTTTTAAGTTCTCCATCAGTCACCTCACGATTTTAATATTACTCTGATTCTGACTTTACCTGAAAAATAACTTTTGGATCTTGTCCAGTTTAGATACCTGATTCTACACATATTCTTATTTTAATTCTACCTGACCAGAGACCTGATCAGAGAAAGGGCTCAATTATAAAAGGTCATGTTTTTTAAGCAAAGATCTTACTTTTGCTGTCAGGGGCTTTTCCCATGTCAGGGATATATAAAAAATCATTGCATTGTGAAATCCCCTTAACAACAAACTGAGTTTTGTGTTATGAGCATCATAAAAGAATTTATTAGCAGAAGAAAAAATAAAAGATTTAAAGTACCGAACGATGCCTTTGCTATACTCAGACCGAATTCGGCAACGCTAGGCCAAATCCTGAATATGAGTACAGGCGGGCTTGCATTCAATTATATTGATAATGGAGAAGATGAATACAAATCAAAGCTTATGGACATATTCCTTGCCGAAGATGGTTTTTATATGGATAAGCTGCCGGTTAGAACTGTTTTTGATGAGAAAATAAATTCGTATTCTAATGACGGTAGCGCAATTACTATTAACAGGTGCAGGGTACAATTCGGCGAACTTTCTCAAAAACAGATAGACAAGATGAAGTGCTTTATCCCATCTAACCCAAGGGGTTACCTACAAGACAGGAGAGCTAAAAGCTGCAACCGTTCCGGTGATAATAGAAGAAGCTATAAAAGGCATGAATTCAAGGAAACTGATAAAAGAAAAGTTGAAGACAGAAGAATTATTGAAAGAAGAACTATCCGGATATAAATGTACCTGCAAAAATTATATATCTATTCATAATTTTCCTAATGAAGCTATTTCTGCCCGACATAAGCTTCTGCAAGATTCATAATATGATTTGAAATTCTTTTCATTCCTACTATCATATCAATAAAAATTAATCCGCTTAAGCTTTCACAGGTGCCTTCGTTCAGTCTTTTCATATGCTGTTCACGAACATAATCACCATATTCCTGAACATTTTTCCCACTAACTTTTGCCTCTGGAAGAAAAGTTTTGTCATTGTTAATAAATCCGTTCTTAGTAATTTCATAAAATTTTATTATTTTGCCGCACATTTTTTCAAGTTCTTTTGTTGCCTCTTCTGAAAAGTTGATATTGTTGACTTTGGCTCGTCGAACGTATTGAACTATCGCCTCACAATAATCACCTATACTTTCAAGCTCATCAATAGCACGAATCATACTCTGCGCTTCCCTTGTCTGGACACTGTTTAAATCTCTTGATGTAAGCCTGACAAGATATACTGTAATCTCTTTCTGAATGTTATCGAGAAATTCCTCAAGCGTAAGAACCTGCTTGACATTGCTTTTCACGTCTCCCTTCTGGGTGATAATATCTTTTGTAAGAGTAAGCATGGTGTAAACATCTTCACCCAGAAACAACAATTCTATTCTCGCTTTTTCCAGAGCTATTGCAGGAATACCGAAAGCTGTCGAATCTATAAACTTTAAATGAGAAACCCCATTTTCAGACTTACCGGGAATTATCAAGGTAACAATTTTTACCAGAACTCCTATAAGAGGCAGCCATATAAGCGTATTTGTAATATTAAACAACGTATGAGACATGGCTATATACTGTGCCATATGAGGGGCCTCACCAGCTTCATTAATAAAATTTGCAGGGTTTGAGGCCAGTCCGAGTATTTCATACACAAAATAATGAACAAAAGTTATATACGGTTTGAAAATTAATATGATGAACACAACTCCTATAACATTAAAAACCATGTGTGCAACTGCTGCTCGTCTTGAATTAATATCTGTACCAATACTTGCAAGATTTGCTGTTATCGTTGTTCCGATATTTTCACCGAGGACAAGTGCTGCAGCTCCTTCAAAAGAGATTACACCGCTCATTGCAAGGGCTATTGTAATACCTAACGTCGCGCTCGATGACTGAACAATCATGGTCAGAATTGCCCCCACCATCACTGACATTATTATTGAAGAATAATTTTCAGCACCAAATTTGGAGAACCATGCAATAAATGCAGGGTCGGCTTTTAAAGAGATAAATCCGGTTTTCATTATAAATAAACCGAAAAAAATAAATCCAAACCCCATTGCAAGTTCGCCGAAGTCTTTCAGATAATCCTTTTTTGAAAAAATATGAAAACAAACACCAACTCCAAGTATCGGCAGAGCATATTTAGTTATCTTTATGGCAATAATCCACCCGGTTATAGTCGTTCCGATATTTGCTCCAAGTATAACGCCTATCGCCTGCTGTAATTGCATCAAACCTGCATTAACAAATCCGACTACCATGACTGTAGTTACCGAACTGCTCTGCACCATAGAAGTCACAAAAATACCAACTCCAACAGCAATAAAGCGGTTTGTAGTCAAAGCATTTATTGCCATTCTGAGTCGGTCACCAGCAATTTTCTGTAATGCATCCGACATGGAAAACATGCCGAACATAAACATTCCCAAACCACCAATTGTATGAAATATTATTGTCTCTATCACTTTTATAAATCCATAAATCAAAATATTGATAAATAGGCCTAAACAAACTACAGGCTTTTTCCGGTAGTAATTAATATTAAATAATTATGGTAAATTCAAGTTAAAAAGGAATTTTATAGTTTCATATAAAGAAAGAAAAGACTATTAAAACATGTTATCACGTTTGAAAATAAGTCGTTAACACATTATTGATAACACATTATGGATCACACAATAAAAATGAACTTGATTTTAAGCGACCCTCTAAATAAAAAATATCCGTCTGTGGTCAAAAATCGGTTTACAACATGCGGAATTTTTTAAATCCTACCGTGATCCTTCCGTTAAAAATATAATCTATGAATAATTAAAAAATATTATATGGATTATTTTACTGCGCAAAACATCTATTTACATTACCTGAAGAAAACAATAAATATACTTTAAAGTAATTTTTACAGAATGAAAATTACAGCGAAAATAAAAAATTTATCAAATAGAAGTAATAACTATAGATTTTGTTGACTTTTGTTAATAAATATACTATTTTATAGTTTCTATTTGTTATTTAAACTTCTCACAATAAGGAGGATAATTTAAATGAAGCAATTGCAGATTCAATTAAAATCAATAGCCAAAGCCCTTACCTCTCTCGCCAAGAAAGTAGAGACTGCCTCAAAGCAGATTGAAAAACTCCAGGCAAAACCCGCAGCAAAAAAGAAAAAGACAGTCAAAAAAGCCGCTCCAAAGAAAAAAATAGTTAAGAAAAAAATAGTTAAGAAAAAAATAGTTAAAAAAAAAATAGTTAAAAAAACCGTAGCAAAGAAAAAAGCTGCTCCGGCAAAAAAGAAAGCAGCAAAAAAGAAAAAAGCTGCTCCGGCAAAAAAGAAAGCGGTAACAAAGAAAAAAGCTGCTCCGGCAAAAAAGAAAGCCGGAAAGGCCAAGGAATCTGTCATTGATAAGGTTTTTGACGTAATCAAAAGAAGCAAAAAAGGTATTGATAACGACGGTATTAAAAAGAAAACCGGTTTTGATTCAAGACAGGTCAGCAATGCCATATACAAACTTACTAAAAAAGGCGACATAAAAACCGCCGCACGCGGCATGTACGTGAAAAAATAACTGCTACAAGCATGATATAATAAAACGGCAGTTATTAAATCTAATATAGGCTACTTGACCTTATTATTAAGTTAAAAGTCTTTAACCGGCACTATAGTTATATTCATATATAGCCGACTTAAAGACTTTTTTGCTTTTTTCAGGAGTATATTCATGTTCAAAAGGTTATTTTTTACATTAATGTTTGTTTTTTATATTTCACTTTTCCTTGATACTTATCATATAAAAAACATTGAAGCCTCAACTAAATGGCCACATGATAAAAGTGATCTCCTGCCTGATCAAAATGTCAAGTACGGAAAACTTTCCAATGGTTTCAGATATGTGCTTATGGAGAACAATGAACCAAAGGATCGTGTTAGCATGCATTTAAATGTTCAGGCAGGTTCAGTATACGAGAAAGATGATCAGCAGGGGACAGCTCACTTCCTCGAACATATACTTTTTTGCGGCTCCGAGAACTTCAAACCAGGCGAACTTGTAAAATATTTCCAGAGTATCGGTATGCAGTTCGGGGGAGACGCTAATGCCCATACCGGCTTTTATGAAACTGTTTATGACCTTCTTTTACCTGATGGCAGTAGAAAAAGCATTGATAAAGCATTACTTGTTCTAAAAGACTATGCAGAAGGCGCCCTCATCCTTCAATCTGAAGTAGAAAGAGAAAAAAAGGTAGTTCTTTCTGAAAAACGTACCCGGGACTCAGCATCATACAGAACATTTATATCCACATTAAAATTTGAACTCCCGGGAATAAGACTTTCAAACAGACTTCCCATAGGAACTGAAGTAGCACTTAAAAAGGCCAGCCGAAGTACCCTCAAAAAGTTTTATGACACATGGTACAGGCCTGAAACCATGATACTAGTCATAGTCGGTAGCTTTGATACAAAGCTCACGGAATCACTTATAGTGGAAAACTTCTCAGCACTATCACCAAGAGATTCAAAACAACTCCCACCTGAATCTATAGATTTTAATCATAAAGGGATAAAACCATTTTACCATTTCGAAGGGGAAGCTGGGAAAACATCTGTAACCATAGAGATTGCAAAAAAAATAACTCATACACCTGATACTCTCGTTAAAAAAAGGCAACGATTTTCAAAAAATATTGCAGACAGAATAATAAATAACAGGTTAGAAGAACTTGTGAGTAAACCTGAAACTCCGTTCACTGCGGCTTCGATCAGTTCGGGTATATATTTTAAAAACATTGAGTTTGCTTCCATATCAGCTGATTGCAGCCCTGAGAACTGGGAAAAATCACTTTCTCTTATCGAACATGTTTTACGGAGGTCAATAAAATTCGGTTTTAACAAGTCCGAACTTGACAGAGTAAAAAAGGAATATATTTCAGGCCTGGATAGGGCTGCCAAAGGCGCTTCAACCCGAAAAAGCCAGAGCCTTTCCAGAAAAATAGTCAGTAATCTTAACAATGACAGAGTATTCCAATCCCCTGAACAGAGAAAAAAGATTTACACACCCTTAATAAATTCACTTACACTTGAAAAAATACATGAATCTTTTATTGAAACATGGGAAACTGATCACAGGCTTGTCCTTGTAACCGGGAATGCCGATTTGAAAAACTATGACAAGAAACCGGAAGAAAAGATTCTTGAGGTTATAAATAAAAGTGCATTAACAAAAATATCAAAACCTGAAGGAAAGGCTGATGTTGTTTTTCCATATCTCAAGGAGCCTGCAGAATACGGGGAAATATCATATAAAGAAGAAATCACAGATCTTGGAATAATCCTTATCGATTTTCAAAACGGGCTCAGATTAAATTTAAAGAAGACTGATTTTAAAGCTGATGAAGTACTTGTTACAATAACCTTTGGTCACGGCAGATCAGGAGAACCGTCTGACAAACCGGGGCTTGCAAATCTTAGTTCCATGGTAATAAATGAAAGCGGTCTTGGAAAACTCAATAAAGATGACATAGAGCGTGCACTTGCAGGGAGGAACACCAGTACTTATTTTAGTATTGAGGAAGAAAGATTTGCCCTGAAGGGCCGAACTGTTACCAAAGAAGTACCTTTACTGTTTCAACTCTTATACTCATATATAAAAGACCCTGGTTACAGAAAAGATGCATACCTTCTCTCCACGGAGCGTTTCAGGCAAAGATATCTTTCACTTTCACACGATATAGAAGGGGCAATGGCCCTTTCCGGTAAACGTTTCCTTGCAGGAGGTGACAGTCGCTTCGGCCTACCTGATTATGATACTTTTAAGAAGAATACTCTTAATGATATCCGGAATTGGTTTGATAACGCACTCAATAATGAAATGCTTGAAATATCTATAGTGGGGGATTTCGATACAGACCTTGCTGTAAAAACTATATCAAAATATTTTGGAACTCTCCCGTCTGGTCGTACCTCCGGTAAAAATAAAAACAAAAGAAAGCCTGTTTTCCCTGAGGGAAAATCAATCGAAATAAAAGTACCGACACAAATACAAAAAGGCATTGTTGAAGTTGCTTACCCTACAGAAGATTTTTGGAACATTCACAGAACACGCAGGCTTTCAGTGCTTGGACAGATTTTTTCAGAAAGGGTGCGTGTGAGAATACGAGAAAAGCTTGGTTCTGCATATTCATCATATGCATACAACAAGCCATACAGGTCTTATCCAGGATACGGTATTTTCCATGCAGTAATTCATGTTGATCCTGAAGAAACGAATAAAATCATAAAAGAGATAAAAAATATTGCTTCAGACCTTTCGGCAGGAATAATTTCAGATGATGAATTCAGGAGAGCTTTAGACCCTATCTTAACAGGTATAAAGGACAAGCGCAGGACAAACAGCTATTGGCTGAATAGTGTACTTACCGGCTTAAAAAAACATCCCGAACAGCTCGACTGGAGCAGAACATTTTTTAAGGATTATGCTTCAGTGACCATAAGTGATGTTAAAGTACTTGCGGAAAAATATCTTGATAATAAAAAAGCGGCAACAATCAAGATAGTTCCTGAATAAATACAAAAAGTATTAGAATCTTTCCAAAAAAAACGGGGTTCATAGCGAGACGCAAAGGGTGGGAAAAAGGTCATAGAGTTAGTATGTGATTATTTTAAGCCGTTTTGTAACACAGCCGGGAGTACTTGGATTGATTTTTTTGCTTCTATTCTTCCTGTTCTTCCAAGCCTTTAATTAATGCAAGCACATTCTGCCCAATAACACTGTGATTATATCCACCTTCCAGTATGGCAAAACAACCGCCCCCCGACTTTTGAGCACTGTGTCTTACCATTCTGCCTATCTCGGTATAATCATCTGTTGAAAGCACTCCACCCCAGTCTTCCATGTGATTATCAAATCCTGCTGAAATCCCTATGATATCAACTTCACACCTGTCCATAATATCTGCAATCTGATGCATGTAATCAATTCTGTCATGGGTATCAATATTGAAAATAGAAACATAACCCATCGGCTCAAGGATATTTACATTGCCATCACCATAATGCATGTCTATATCTAGAACACAGGCGGTTTTTATCTTACCTTGCCTCTTTAAGACCTCAAGAGAAATTGACATGTTATTGAAATAACAAAAGCCCCATGCTGACCCTGAAGAAGCATGGTGCCCCGGGGGGCGAATAAGAGCAAAACAAGGCTGGGTCAATCCTGTAATGGCTGCCTGAATAGCTCCCCCTGCTGCAAGTGCTGATATTTGATATAGTCCCTCTTCCTTAACATAGTTTATATGATCCCGGGTATGCACCCTTGCTATGTCCTCTTCCTTTGCAGGTTCAGCCGTTACAAATTCCACTTCTGATGCTATAGCATCTACGACAGCCTCGATTCTACCCGGTGCAGAAGCAGGATCAGAAGTATAGACATGGTAAAAATCATTGTGAAAAAACACTTTCATATCAACTTCCCTTCAATAAGTTATATTTTTTATGGAAGGATCTTATTTTGCAAGCCCCAGGCCGCGAAGTCTGTTTTTTCTCCTGATCTTGTATAGTTCTTCATCTTCTCTTACCAGATAAAAAAAACTCACATTGTCTTCATCAAAACATTCATAAAGTGAGGTATATTCTTCATAGTCACTCACTTCACGAATTCTATGCACATCGTTGTTGAATTTCTCACAAACATCAGACCAGTCTTCAATTATTTTATCTTTACCAGCTTTAATAATTTCCTTGTCTGTATTATAATTTACATTTATTGCTTTCATTACTCCTCCCCTGGGATTGAAAACCAAAATATTTTTTGTGGATGAGCACTGAACATGAAGTGTTTTTTTAATTCTTGGTACTTTAATATGCAATAAGATTCAGTTGAACTGATGCATATTATTCACCCCTTTTTATGAAAAAAGCAACTATAGAATATCTTTACTATATTTTTCAGGAATATAAAAAACTTGACATATAATATAAAGACTATTAATTTAAACTAAATGTTTTAACTAAATGGTTAGTTTAATTATCCTAAAGAGTCCAAATCATAAATTATCAATAAAAAAGGTAATTGTTAATGGCCAAAAAAAACAAACGATACGAAACATCAAGTAAAATCCTTAAGGCCGCCACCCAGGTGTTTTCAGAGGTCGGTTTTGCCGGAGCACGAGTTGATGAAATTGCACAACGGGCAGGAGTAAACAAAGCAACCATCTATTATAATACGGGCGACAAGAAAACATTGTATGCACGTGTATTGCAGAAAATTTCAGGTGAAATGTATGCACATCCTTCAGAAAATATTGAAAAGGTGCTCACACCTGTAGGCCAGTTAAAAGCCTATGTTAGAAATATTGCCAATGTTATCGACCGGAATCCTGCTCTTCCCAACATTATACTATGGGAACATGCAAGCGGGGGTAAAAACTTTCCTGAAGAGGCTTCAATCGAAATTGCTAAAATGATCGAAATGTTGATAAATATACTAAAAGAAGGGGAAAAACAGGATATATTTATTAAGACCTCACCGATTCTTATCCAGTTTATGATAATGGGTTCCTTTATGCTTTATAAAACAAGCAACCCCATAAGAAAAATGCACACAGCCTTCCCCCGGGAGGTAAAAAAATCAGAATCGAATCTATCCGGTACTATTGCGGATGAAATTGAAAAATATATTTTAAAGGCTGTTAAAAAGGAGAACTAAATGTCCGGTACAAGAGACCGCATAGAAACATGGTTTGAAAAAACGGCAAACCTGATTTATGACAATCGTTATAAAACACTAATATTAATTTTTATCTTCATCCTGACACTGACTGCCCAGATAAGAAAAATTACAATAGACGTATCAACAGAAGGTTTCCTCCATAAAGACGACCCCAAGCTTTCACAATATGAAGCATTTCGTGACCAGTTCGGCAGAGAGGAAATGATTATAATAGCCCTTAAACCACCCGATGTATTCAACCTGGAATTTCTTACGGAACTTAAGAAACTTCATGAAGAAATTGAAAATAAGGTTCCTTTCCTTGAAGATGTAAAAAGTCTTATAAATGCAAGAAGCACGCGTGGTGAAAAAGATGATCTTATCGTGGGGGATTTTCTTGAAAACTGGCCGGAAACACCTGAAGAGGTTAATGAATTAAGAAACCGCGCCCTTGCAAACCCCATGTATAAAAACATGCTGGTGTCTGAAGACGGCATGTTCACAACGATTATAATTCAGTCACAGACATATACAGCAGACTTAAACAAGGAAGACGCTCTTGATGGTTTCGACGATTCTTTTGAAACGGATACGGAGGAAGCAAAACCTGAATCCAACGGCCCTGCTTCTAAAAATTATCTATCGGACAAGGAAAACGGTGAAATTGTAAAAGCTGTAGAAGAAATTATAAAAAGTCAAAATATACCAAACACGGAGATATATGTTGGAGGCACACCGGTTGTTACGCATTTTTTAAAAAGGACGATGATGAAAGATATGAGGAAATTTATGGCTATTGCCATTGGTACGATCAGCCTCTTTCTTTTTATCATGTTCAGGAGGATATCATGCATATTTATGCCTCTTGGGGTTGTAATTTCTTCGCTTCTTTCCACAGTGGGTCTGATGGCCCTTACAGGCACTGCGATAAAACTACCCACTCAGATTCTTCCGTCATTTATACTTGCTGTAGGCATTGGTGATTCGGTCCATATTCTTGTTATTTTCTTCCAGCATTTTAATAAATATGGCAAAAAAAAAGAGGCCATCTCCCATGCTCTCGGTCACTCAGGGCTCGCGGTCCTGATGACCAGCCTCACAACCGCAGGGGGTCTTTTATCATTCTCAACCGCAGCAGTTGCCCCAATAGCAGATCTAGGCCAATTCGCAGCTGCCGGTGTTTTGCTCGCTTTTTTATATACTGTGGTTCTGCTTCCGGCGCTGCTGGCTATTTTCCCGCTGAAGCCGAAAAAATCGGGGGATACAGAAGAAACGAAGCCGATAATAGACAGGTTGCTCAAATCCATCGGCAAAATTTCGATAAACTATCCATACAGGGTCCTTGCTATCTCATCTGTTATTATCATTTTTTCAATATGCGGAATGGCTAGAATATATTTTTCTCATAATCCTTTAAAATGGTTTCCGGCTACTAGTTCGGCCCGTATTGCGAATGAAAAGATTGACGCGGAAATGAAAGGATCAACCAGCCTTGAAGTCATTATTGATACAAGTAAGGAAAACGGGCTTTATGAGCCGGCATTATTAAATAAACTTGAAGAAACAACAAAGCATTTCGAAAAATACAAATCAGACAAAGTTTTTATAGGTAAAGCCTGGACGATCACAACAATATTAAAAGAGATTAATCAGGCGCTGCATTCAAATGACAAAGATTATTATAAAATACCCGGCGACAAACAGCTTACAGCACAGGAATTTCTACTCTTTGAAAACAGCGGCTCTGATGACCTTGAAGATGTAACAGACAGCCAGTTTACAAAAACAAGGTTTACAATAAAAGTCCCCTTCATTGATGCAATTGCCTATACCGGATTTATAAAATATGCTGAAAAGTATTTTACATCGAATTATTCCGAAGAAAAAATCACAATTACCGGAATGGTGTCCCTGTTCGTCCAGGTAATAAACAGCGCAATTATCAGTATGGCAAAAAGCTACGGATATGCTATGATTATAATTAGCATTCTAATGATTCTACTTGTGGGACGTGTCAGAATCGGTCTGTTATCTATGATTCCTAACATCGCACCAATACTTGTTATGCTTGGTATCATGGGATGGGCAAATATTCCCATGGACCTATTCTGCATGCTGGTTGGAAGTATTGCCATAGGACTTGCCGTTGATGATACGATTCATTTCATGCATAATTTCAGACGATATTTTGAAGAAAGCAATGATGCAGAAGATGCTGTACTGCGTACCCTGCATACAGCAGGACGGGCAATGCTTGTAACCACATGTGTATTGTCCATCGGTTTCTTCACATTCATGTTCGCCGACATGAAAAACCTTTTCAATTTCGGCATGCTGACCGGAATTACAATTTCAATGGCGCTTCTTTCAGATTACTTCATCGCGCCATCACTAATGATAATAGTAAACAGAGGAAAAAAATAAAGGAGACACAATGAAGAAAATCATTATATCATTTATATTAATTTTTTCAGCTGCCATTATACTTATGCCAAAATACCTGTTTGCTGATGACCAGAAGGCCCGTAAAATCATGCAGAAAGTTGAAGACCGGGATGACGGCGACAATATGACCGGACAGACTGAAATGATCCTTATTGATAAAAACAAGAAAGAGCGCAGGCGAAAAATCAAACGTTTCACAAAAGATAAAGGAGAAGACACATACAGTATTATGTTTTTCCAGCATCCTGCAGATGTTAAAGACACCGGGTTTTTAACGTATGATTATGATGACCCTGATAGAGATGACGACCAGTGGCTGTTTCTCCCGGCCCTGAGAAAAACAAAAAGAATTGCTTCAAGTGATAAAAGCGGCAGCTTTATGGGATCTGACCTGAATTACTCTGATATGACTTCCCGCAATCTTGATGATTATGATTTCAAACTTATGAAGGTGTCTGAAGTAAGGGGAAAAAAGGTCTGGATTATTGAATCAATTCCTCGTTCTAAAGATGTTATTGAAGAAACCGGTTATAAAAAATCTGTCCTTTTTATTCGCCAGGACAATTATGTTCTTGTAAGGGCGGTAAACTGGACAAAGAACGGGGGCTACCTGAAATATCTTGACGTAAAAAAGCTTGAGCTTATTGACAATATATGGATCGGCACTGAGTTACATGTAACAAAGAAAAAAGGGAAAAAGACAGTACATAAAACGATACTTAAAATAAATAATGTTAAATTCAACCAGGATCTTAACTACGAGCTTTTCACCATTCGCAGACTCGAAAAAGGGCTATAGAGGATATTACTGGTTTCCTTGGTTTAAATTAGTTTCATTGGTTTTATTGATTACACGGAAAGCAAAGCATGAATAAAAAACTGAAATTATTATTTACTGTTGTCTGCATATTTTTTTTAGTTTTCACAGTACCCATCTGTTCATTTTCGACAGAAAACAAAGGATTTGAAGAAGTATTGAACGGTTTTGAAGAAGACGATCAGGAATCAGATGATGCACTTTCAGGATTTGATGAAGAAGTTGAAGATATTTCACATGCAGAAGAAGAGATAGAAAAAACTTCTGTCTTCAGCCTTGACGGATATTTCAAGATCGGTACAGCTTTTAATATAGATAATGATGATAAAAAATGGCGTGGTCTTATCAAACTCCGTACAGAGACGCTTATTGAACTGAACGTAAAACTTTCAGACTCATGGCAGGCACGTGCCGGATGCAATACATTTTTTGATTTTTCATATGATATGAACGGGCGATCGGAATATACATCGGAAATACTTGATAATTATGAAAAGGCGCTTGAACTTCGTGAAGTATACATATTAGGAAGCCTTTCAAACAACCTTGATATAAAATTCGGCAGGCAGATAGTGGTCTGGGGTAAATCGGACAACATAAGGGTTACCGATATTTTAAATCCTCTTAACATGCAGGAACCGGGATTGACCGATATCGAAGATCTGCGCCTTTCTGTTGTTATGACTCGAATAGACTACTACAAAGGCCAGTGGAATCTCACAACAATAGCCGTCCATGAAAACAGGTATAATAAAAACCCGGAATTCGGCAGTGATTTTTATGTTTTCCCTGTAAAAATGCCGGAGGAGAATACCCCAGCAAATGATTTCAGTAATACTGAATTCGCAGCTGCATTAAACGGTACCTTCTCAGGATGGGACATAGCATTATATTATGCAAATATATATAATGATACGCCTCACCTTGATACTTTAACTCTTCAAATGGAACATGGCAGAATAAAAATGGGAGGAATAGCATTCAACACTGCTTATGGGAACTGGCTTTTTAAAAGTGAAGTTGCTTATTTTTCGGGAATTGAATATTCACAAGTTTCAGGAAAAAAATACTCAAGAACTGATGTCCTTATAGGTGCTGAATATTCTGGTATTTCAGATACTACCATAGGGTTTGAAGTAGTTGACAGACACCAGAATAACTATGAGCAATTACTTGATCTTCTTCCCATGAAAGTCGTAAGAGATGAAGTCCAGACAGCTATACGGATTACAAGAAAGTATATGAATGACACTCTTACCTTGACAATGCTCGCATCTTTTTTTGGAGAAACAGCACAGCATGGCGCATTTGAACGCATTTCAACTGGATATGATCTCTCTGACACTATAAATATAGCATGCGGAGTCATCCTATACCAGGCAGGCGACACACTCTCATTTAAGAACATAGACGACAATACCCGTATTTTCATGGATATAAAATACAATTTTTAGCTGCAAATCATTTGAAGCAAGGGGTGCTGTTTTGTAAAATATAAATCTTTATATGATAAGGTATAGAGCTACCATAAAAATAATCAAGGAGATCATCCATGAGTAAAACAGAAGAAAACTTAATGACAGCTTTTCTAGGCGAATCTCAGACAAGAACCAAATATTCCTATTATGCACAGATTGCCAGGAAAGAAGGGTATCATTATATTGCTAAAATATTTGAAGAAACAGCGGAAAATGAAAAATATCATGCTATAGAAGAATTTAAACTCCTTTATGATGAAAAGGATACCGCCGCTAATTTAAAAGAAGCTATTGAAGGTGAAAATTACGAAACAGAAGAGATGTATCCAAAATTTGCACGGGAAGCTGAAGTCGAAGGTAATAAGGAAGCATGCATTCTGTTTAATCAAATAGGTAAAATTGAAAGAAATCACAGGGATCGGTTTAAAAAACTATTGGAACTAATAGAATCCGGTAGTGTATATGAGCGAGAAGAACCTATCAGGTGGAAATGCAGTATATGCGGCTATACTTATGAAGGCCGGGAAGCGCCAACTCGATGTCCATATTGTAAGCACCCCAAACAATACTTTGAACCGGCTAACCTTGATGTATAAAGGCCATGAAGATAAAGCTCAAACGATTAACCCCCTCTAAGGAGTAAGTAAATGGCAAAATACTTATGTGAAGTTTGTGAATATATTTATAATGAAGAGAAAACCGATACGATGTGGAATGAGCTTCCCGATGAATGGGTTTGCCCTGTATGCGGTTCTACAAAAAAGTATTTTAAAAGCATACAGGAAGAACAGCCTGAACCAGAAGATGTAGTTTCAACTGTTCCTGAAGAAGATGATGATGATATCCTGGATTTGAAAAAAACAATGGCTGAATCTGAAAGTCATTTTTCTGATATCCGGGAAATTTCTGAAAGTGGGAAATCGATTTATGAACCCATGCGTACAAAACTTAATACTTTTTCATGGGATGAAATTTTAATAAAAGGTGCTCAGCTCAACAGAATTCCATTGAATACAGATGATCCAGTCAAAACCAGAACAATTATAGGTCCGGGATCTAATCAGCCTCTAATTATTGAAACTCCTGTTTATATCGCTCATATGTCCTTTGGCGCACTTTCAAGGGAAGCAAAGATTGCCCTTTCAAAAGGAAGTTCAGCTGTTAAATCCGCCATATGTTCCGGTGAGGGGGGGATTCTTCAGGAAGAACATGAAAATTCTTATAAATACATATTTGAATATGTACCCAACCAATATAGTGTAACCGAAGAAAATTTAAAAAAAGTAGACGCAATTGAAATAAAGATCGGTCAATCCGCTAAACCCGGTATGGGAGGGCACTTGCCTTCCGGAAAAGTTACAGACGAGATAGCTATGATCAGGGGTTCAAAAAAAGGGGAAGATATAAAAAGCCCCTCCCACTTCCCTGGTATAAAAACCAAGGAGGATTTAAAGCAGAAAGTAGAGTGGTTAAGAAAAATTTCCGGGGGTAAACCTATAGGTATAAAAATGGCTGCAGGCCACATCGAAGATGACCTTGAGATTGCATTATACGCTGGCCCTGATTTTATTACGCTTGATGGACGGGCAGGTGGTACCGGTTCTTCACCCAAGTTTATAAAAGCAGCCACATCAGTACCAACAATATTCGCATTATATCGGGCCCGTAAATATTTTGATGAGAATAACATCAAAGATGTAAGTCTGATTATAACCGGCGGCCTTAGAGTTTCATCTGATTTTGCTAAAGCATTGGCTTTGGGAGCTGACGCAATAGCCGTTGGTACTTCAGCCTTAATTGCAATAGGATGCCAGCAATACCGTGTATGCAACACAGGCAAATGCCCAATGGGAATTGCAACACAGGACCCTGATTTGAGAAGACGATTAAATATTGACAATTCAGCAAAGCAGGTTGAAAACTATTTAGCTATTTCTACCGAAGAAATAAAAGATTTCGCAAGACTGACCGGAAACAATAATGTACATAATATTGGAGTACATGACCTTTGTACAACCAATTCAGAAATTTCCAACCACACATCAATTAAGCATGTTTAAAAGGTGGGATTATGAAAGCACTTGTTACCGGAGCAGGAGGCTTTATTGGTTCTTTTATATTAAAAGAGCTTGTCAGTAGAGGATATGAGGCAAGAGCCCTTTTCCTTCCACATGAAGATTCAACTGGGGCTGAAAAATCAGGAGTCGAAATAGTACGCGGAGACCTGACTCGCCCTGACACATTAAGGAATATCGCTGACGATATCGACCTGGTCTTTCATCTTGCCGGAAGAGTCCTTGACTGGGGGCCTAAAAAGGCCTTCAAGGCAGTTATGGTTGACGGTACAAAAAGCCTTCTTGAAGAATGTAAAGGAAAAATTAAACGCTTCATATATTTTTCTTCCATAGCAGCACTAGGCATGAACCGTAACCTTGTGGGACTTGATGAAGATGCAGAGAGACAAAGAACAGGTATTTCTTATTGTGATACAAAAATTGATGCGGAGATACTCGTAAATGATTTCTGCATTCAACATGACATGTCATACGTCATAATTCGACCATCAAATGTAATAGGGCCAGGAAGTGTCTGGGTCAAAGATATTATTGATGCTTTTCAGAAAGGTCCCATGCCGTTAATCGGTGATGGAAATGTTCCAGGAGCATTCATCTATATAAATAACCTTGTTGATGGGACAATATATGCTGCAGAATTAGAAAATGCCTCCGGTAGAACATACCATCTACGGGATGACTATGATATTACATGGAAGCAATACATGGAGACGCTTGGAAGCTGGGTCGATAAAAAACCGTTTGTAAGTGTTCCGGTAAAACTGGCATGGGCTCTCGCATCTTTTTTTGAGGTTATTTTGAATCCCATTTCAATTCGCCCACCCATTTCACGGCTGGCTGTCGGTGTGCTTGGAAGAAATAACGATGTTGATAATTCCCGTGCACGTAAAGAATTAAATTGGAAAAGCCGGATCAATCTTAATGAAGCAATGGATGAAATCAGGCAGTGGGTTATAGAAGAGTACCTGAATACTCAAAAATAAATAGATAAACAAAAAAACCTTCACCATGCTTTGAACAGCCAGTATAAAAAATCCTATCATTTCTTGACAATCTAGTGAATTTTTGAGATTTTTATATATTACAAATAATTTCTGGCCTTTAAATCTGGTTTGTTTTATTTCAGATGAGTCGGTAATTGCTACAAAAGAAATTGTTTTTACATAATCTGATATTTTTTAAAAAACCAAATCAACCTGAATCGGTATTAATCAACAATGAATAAAGTCCTTTTCGTTGACGATGACAAAAACTTACTTGATGGCTACAAACGTCGCCTGAGAAAACAATTTGATATCGTGACTGCCTTAGGAGCAGAAGAAGGCCTTGACACAATCAAAACCAAGGGACCTTTTGAGGTTATAGTATCTGATCTTCGCATGCCGGTAATGGACGGTTTTGAATTCCTGGCACGGGCCAAAAAAATAAGCCCTGAAAGTGTATGCATGGTGCTCACCAGCCATACAGATCTTCAGGAATCAATGAAAGCTGTTAATGAAGAGAACATTTTTCGTTTTCTGACCAAACCCTGTAAAACACACCTAATGGTCAAGGCAATTTCTGCCGGGATAAAGCAGTATATAAAAAACTCCCAGATGGCTTCTGAAAAAAAACCACTGGAAAACATAAAAAGCCCTAAAAAAATTCTCATTGTCGATGACGATCCCGAAACTCTGACAATAATATCCACCGCTCTCAAAGACCAGGACAAACTATATGTTTTGACTGCTGAAAACGGAAGTGTGGCGGCAAAACTCTTAAATATTATAAAAATTGATGTCGCAATTATCGATAAAGAAATGCCGGTAATGAACGGCATAAAACTCATGAATCATATCTATGAAAAATATCCTGAAATTCAGACTTTCATGATGACCTGGCATATGACAACTAAATTTGAAAAAGAAATACACGCATTAGGGTGTTCCGGATATTTTCTAAAACCTCCGGATATTGACAGTTTAACAAACAGGATAATTGAAGAGATTCAATCAGGTACTATCGCCAAAATTGACGGGATAAGTGTTGCTGCATGCATGCAGATGATTGAAGCAGAGGAAAAGACATGTACAATAAAGATTACTTCGGATAATAAAACCGGATTTATTTATTTTTTAAAAGGCAACCTGATTTCAGCAAAAGCCGACGATATAAGAAATGAAAAGGCCGCTTATGAAATAATCAATTGGGAGAGGCCTGTTATAGAAATTGAAGATACCCTGGAATTTCAAAAGAAGGAGATTAACAAACCACTTATGTGGATACTTATGGAAGCTGCAAAAATAAGGGACCATAAAGCTTTTAAAGATAAGTCGGCTGTCTGATGTAAACTTTTTTATTATAAGTAAGGGCTTTTGAAAAAATAAAATATCAGAATATGTTTATAAGGATAAGGTAAAGATGGGGCAGGAATACAAATTTTCAAGAATTGAAGAACAATTAATTAAAGAAGGATTCATAGATTCAAAAGACATCGAAAAAGCATATGATATTCAGCTAAAAAAAATTGAAGATTCAAAAATGCCTCTTGGAATAATATTTGTAAATAACGGGGGCGTATCAAAAGAAAAGATACTCAACCTGCTAAAACATCCTGATATTCAAAATAATATCCGTACAACAGCACTTTCAAAAGGACTGATCAGCCAAAGGCAGTTATCAGAAAGCGGAACTGAAGAAACCAAAATGCAGGATATTACTTCAATATGGTTAAAGAGGGGGTATATTAACAAAACCGAGCTTAAAAAGATCATGTATGAGCAGCTTGACGGAAAAATATTCTGGAACCTTGCATTACTTTTAGGCCTTGTAAGCGAAAAAGCGCTTGAAGAAGCTTTAAGAATAAAACATTTTAAGAAATCAATCTGTGAAATATTACATGACCTTAATCTTATTACTCTCACAGAATTAAATCATACTTTCAAAAAAATTAACACGGAACTCATATTAGGAACAATTTTACTTCAGCAGAGTATTGTTAATGAAGATGATTTGAATAAGGCTCTGCATGAACAGGAACAAACATCACATTCTCTGGGCAAAATACTTGTTAGAAATATGTTGATTTCCAATGATCAGCTGTATTTTGCTCTTTCCATTCAGAACGATGTTCCTTTCCAGAAGCTTGAAGGTTTTGTTTTCTATGATAAACAGAAACTTGATCTTCGTGATATTATAGGTCAGCGTTATGCAGAAGAAAAAAAAATGATCCCGTTGTTCTTGAACAACTATAATCTTACAATAGCCATATCAAATCCTGTAAATATTCTGAATGCGCATGAGCTTCGTTCATTATATAAAAATCTTCAGATATCATGTATATTGATTACAGAAGAAAAGTTTGAGCAGTTATATTCAATCCTATACGGGGAAATACTTAAAACCTCAGAAACACAATATAAAAAACCGATTGATGAATATCAGGTTGAAGAGCGTACAACCCTTTCTGATTTAAAAATGCAAAAACAGCTGGTTGATAATTTATATTTAAAATACAAAACCCTGCAAAATAAAATAGGGGAAAAGCCATTTGAATCCGGGGAAAAATTATTTCAGGAATTTATTGAAAGTAACTATAAAAGTACATGTGAAAAATTTAAATGTAACAAAGTTGTCTTTTGGTTGGAAGTAAAAGACAACAATATAAGAACAATGGCATTACCAATGCAGTAAATAATATTTAAAATAATTAATAACAATTTATCTTAAAATGACAAAAACAATTACAATTACAAGTGGAAAAGGCGGTGTAGGTAAAACTAATATCTGTGTAAACCTGGCGTTGCAACTTTCACAGTCAGGTTATAATACATGCCTTTTTGATGCCGATTTAGGGCTTTCAAATATAAACATACTTCTAGGGCTATATCCGGAATATACTCTGGAAAATGTATTAAAAGGCGAAAAAAGCATAAAAGACATAATTATCCGTTATACACGCGGAGTCGATATTGTACCGGGAAGCACGGGGGTTGAATTCCTTGCAGATCTTCCATCAGATAATTTGAAACACCTTCTTGATGCATCCTTACAACTCACAGGCTACGATTATACTTTATTTGATACAGCTGCCGGAATATCAAAAAATGTTATTTCATTCTGCATGGCTTCTTCAGTAGTAATTTTAGTTATCTCCCCTGAACCAACATCCCTGACTGACGGGTATTCACTTTTAAAAGTATTGTCATTAAAAGGTTTCAATAAAGAAGTTAAGATAGTTGTAAATAGAAGTAATGACAAAAAAATGGCGGAATTAATATTTGAAAAATTCCATACTGCTGCTAAAAAGTTCCTGCATCTTCAAATTACATACGCAGGATACATTATTGAAGATGAATGTCTGCTTGATTCGGTTAACAGGCAGGGTGCTGTAGTATCACTTTATCCAAGCTCTAATGCATCTTTATGTATCAGGGATATAGCAAAAAATCTGGTTGAAAACATATCTGATGATAAGAGTTCGGATAAAACTGACAATGTCTGGTCGCAATATATTGAACTTATTGAAGGCCCAGTGAAGACACAGGCAATTGATAAAAATGATAATTTGAAAAGCCAGATAAAAACAGATACCGGTATTAATGAAACACCCCAACAAAATCCTGATGACAGAGAACTTACAACATGGGATTTAAACGAAGAAATGCCCAGCAATATGGAGGATGATACGAAAGTATCACAGGAAGACCATGAGATAAATCATGAAAACCCTAAGCTTAATACTGTAGTAAATTCCATAAATGATCTTGTTGAAACTGTTTCTTCAATATCCTTGGAGATGGGTGAAATAAGAAGAGCAATCAAAATCGATGACCGGGATAACTTACAGCCAGACGTACTCGAAAAGAATGATGACTTAAATAACCCGACTTTTTTAGTTTTTGATTTTAAAGATTATGTTAAAAAACGAAAAATTCAGCAGGCTATGAATAAGGAGTAAAAAAAGTGGGACCTGATAATAACAATAAGTCAAACCAGAAATTTCCTATACTTATTGCTGAAGATGAACAGATAACGAGAGGACTCCTTGTCAAAATTCTTACAAACGCAGGATATGATGTTGTGGCTGTAGAAAATGGGCGGGAAGCTCTTGAAGCCTTTGATGAAAAATTCTACCCTATGGTCTTAACCGATTGGATGATGCCCGAAGTAGACGGTATAACAGTATGCAGTACAATTCGCCAAAAAAAATTAGACAGATATGTTTTTATTATAATACTGACAGCTCTGAAGAACACAGATGATATTGTTAAAGGCCTTGAAGCAGGAGCTGACGATTATGTGGCAAAACCTATTGATCAGGCAGAACTCATAGCGAGATTAAATACGGGCAAACGGGTTCTCATGCTCGAAAATTCTTTAAACCAATCAAACGATGAACTTCAAATAGAGATAGAAAAAAGGAAACGTGTACAAAAAGTTATATTAAAACGCGAAAAAGAGATGCAAAAAATTTTCGAGTCATTACCAATAGGGGTTATTCTTGTTGACAATCAAACAAAAAATATAAGCTGGGCAAACCCCAGCGCTCTTAAAATGATTAATATTGGAGAAGAAGAGGTTGCAAAACATAAATACAAGTCTTTTTTCAAGACTGTACAATCAGGACAGTCCCTTCTCAATGATCAATCCTCAGGCAATGAAACACTTCAAAAAACTGATGGTGAAACAATTCCAATTTTGAAAAGTGAAACTTATATCAATTATAAAGAAAGAGATCATATCCTTTATGCTTTTTTTGATTTATCCGATATCAAAAAGCTTGAAGACCAATTGTTAAGAGTACGGAAACTTGAGTCAGTGGGCCAACTGGCATCTGGTATTGCACACGAGATTAATACACCGGCACAATATGTCACGGACAATATGTATTTTTTACAGGACTCCTTTGAAGATATAATGAACCTTATTACTGAATATGATAAACTCGCAGAAGGATTAAAAAATAATGCTGTTACGGAAGATATGGTCAATGAATTAGAAGAAGCTGCTAAGAGTGCGGATATGGATTACCTTGCAACTGAAATACCCGAGTCAATTCGCCAGTCACTTGAAGGAATGGAGCGTATTACAAATATAGTACAGGCAATAAGCGACTTTTCTCACCCCGGCTCAACAGAAAAAACCAAAGTAGATATCAATAAAGTTATTCAAAGCACAATAACCGTATCAATGAATACATGGACTGACAAAGCTGTAATAAAAACAGATTTTGATTCAGACCTTCCACTTGTACCCTGCCTTCCCGGAGAATTTAACCAGGCAATCCTAAATATTATTATAAATGGTGTACATGCTGTTACCGAAGTAGCAGAAAAAGAAGACAATAAGAAGGGAGAAATTCTTGTGTCTACAAGGCAGGATACTGATTGGATAGAAATAAAAATAAGTGATAACGGTGAAGGCATACCTGAACATATTCAGGATAGAATATTCGATCCTTTTTTTACAACAAGAGATGTGGGGCAAGGCCTGGGACAGGGACTGGCTATATCACACTCAATAATTTCCAATCATGATGGAACCATAAATTTTTCTTCAGAAACAGGAAAGGGAACAACATTCACGATTCGCATACCGCTATAAGGTTTGGCACAAAAATAAGATATTATTATTAAGCTATCGAATATGAACTTAATACATTTTAAAAAATGAATCTTTCAATAGGATTTATCAGAGGTGATACAAAATGAGCTCGGACAAAAAGAAAAACTATACAGGCGATGAAGCAAAAATTGATAATAGAATTAAAACCCTTGTTTTAGAGAACTCAGAAAATAGAAAACTGAACTGTGCAATTGCCCATAAAATAGCTAATGATTATAATATATCTGCCGGTGATATAGGTAGACATGCTGATCTGCTTGATATCAGGCTGGCAAAATGCCAAATGGGACTTTTCGGTTATCCTCAGGGATCAAAGATAGTAAAACCTTCAGAGTCAATTAACCCTGAACTGGAGAAGGCTATAAAGGGAAAAGTATTAAACAACAAGCTCTCATGCAGGGAAGCATGGGATATTGCCTCAGACATGAAAATAAGTAAAATAGAAGTCAGCAATACATGTGAAGCATTAAAAATCAAAATAAATAAATGTCAGCTTGGAGCTTTTTAATTACCATAATATTTATAAACTCATAATAAACATAACCAATGGTTATGTAACCCTGAATTTATCCCAAAATAAAGGACACTAAGTTAAACCGTCATCTTCCAAAACGCGTAATTTCATGGGCTCATATAGTTAAGCCGAGAGTGGCGACGTTTACAGAGATAAATATGAGGAAAATATCCTATATATTATTTGCATTTATCTTTCTTGCATGTGCTTTTACTGTTCAGGCTGATAACCGCGGCTTAACCCCTCGTACAGTTTTTTGGGGAAGGATCAGTTTTTATCCGAAAGCTAATGGCTAAATGCTAAACCGCACATGTCCAAATTATTCTGCAGAGCTTTAATAAAACTGTTCTTTCTATTAAAGATGAACTGGGATTAAATAACGGTTTGATAGAATCGTAAAAAGCTAATTGATTCTATAATTCATTTATCTTTGTAAATTCATCATCAAAAGAATCTCCTGAATCCGCACAACGAAATTCCAGGATTGTTTTTGGGCCCAACTGGATTTGATTACCGTCATTCAGACTGCTGGTATTAGTCATTATCCTCCTGCCGTCGATTTTTATTCCGTTGATGCTTCCAAGATCACGTATATAATATGAATTGCCTTCAAAGAAAATCTCGGCATGTTTCCTTGAAACCGGTTTATCGGAAATTTCAATATCACTATCCTTACTACGTCCGATTATTGCCGAACCTGTAATTTCAAAGATTTCTCCCGTAACATGTTCAACGCTGGCAACTACTGTTAATAACGCACGTGAGGCCGGTATCTCATGCGAGACATCATCGATAAACATTGTGGCATCATCCACGTCCTCCTGCTGGTTAACGAGCTCCGTCTTATCTTCATCCATACATTCTGTATCGTTCTTCTTCCAGCGCAAAACACCCACCATGATCAAACCGCATGCAACAAGAGCAACGACTAAAATAATCCAGGCCATTTTGCTTTTCTTAACTTTCTGATTTCCATCAACTGTCTTCACTGCTGTTGCCAGGGGAAGAGTTTCGATCTCAACTTTTGACGTCATTTCAGCAAAACCGGAAAGGCCGTTCCTGTCTATCACCTCTACTCTTAAAACATGCAATCCTGAAAGCCCTTTTGTATCCCACAGGTATAAATCATAGGGAGACTTGGATTTCTCCTTTTTCATGTTGCCATCAATGTAATATCGGACACTCGCAATATTATCATCCGGGCTGATCTTTATTTTGACAACCTGAACCGCTTTTTCCCTGAAGTCAGGTTTTATGCTTAAAAAACTTACTGACGGAGGCTTCAGTACCGGAAGGGGCGGAGTCCAGAATTTCCTTTCGTCCTGTTCCAAGCTCCCCTCATGCATAACTTTCAACGCAAGGCTGTGTTCCCCGCTAGGCCCCCTCGTGAAGTATTTTATGAGATACTGATTTTTAAGCTGATTTGCGATACTTTGATAGAAACCCGCAACCTCGGCAAATGATGCTGCCTGCATGCTACGCCCCCCTGTAAGGCTTGAAATGCGCCTAAGCTCACTTATATCAACCTTTGATCCTGCGCCAATTGTATAAACCGGGACCCGAATAGTTTTGGTTGTAGCAGCTTCGATAACGTCACTCAGATTATGCACGCTGCATCGCTTGCCACCCTTTTCATCCTTGCCATCTGTAAGCAGTATAATCGCCCGTCTTCCCCGGGGTATTTCAGCGGCTTTTTTTACTACAGTGTAAGCTGTGTCATAAAGGCAGGTAGCAGCTCCCTTTTTTGCGGATAATGTCCTGACAACTTCTATTGCATTGTCGAGATCAGGAGAAAAATCTTTTTGCAGAATCGGGGAATTATTAAAGCTGTACAGAGCAACCTGATCCCCTCCATCAAGCATGGAAATAAAATCTATTGCGGCTTTTTTGACAGCTTCAATTGCAGTCTGACCTGATTTATCAATTGCCCGCATACTGCCGCTGGTATCAATAACAAGCAGAACGAACATGGGATCAGAGGCTGTCGTCACATCATCAAGCTGAACCGTCTTGCCATCCTCAAACACTTCATAGTCAGACATTGCAAGCCCCTGGATAGGATTACCGTTTGCAGATAAAACCGATGCATATACACTGACCTCGTTCATATATCGCTCAGGGATAGTTGTAACTTCAATATAATTGATAGTAACTTCTCCGAGAACCGGTCCCTTAAAAATAAGAAGAACCATAATCATCGATGCAGTTATTATTAATGTTGTAATTTTTTTAAACAAATTATTACCCCCATATAATTTATATTTTTATGTTTATTATTTTTGTGTAAAACAGAGACCTTCCACAAGATATCCATCCGATTCTCAACTTTCATTTTCCGGTGATTCTGGTCTTTTCAGAAATTTTTTCATCATTCACCCATGTGCCGTTGCCGCTGCTGAGATCTTCAACCCAATATTCATTATTTTCAAAAGTTATGCATGTATGACGGCGTGAAACATACTCATCCTTTATCAGATCGATATCAGCAATTCTATCACCGGAAATGTTCCGTCCGACAATAATTGTGTCGGAATCTGCATTGTATGCATCAGACGGATTTGAGGGGGGGGTGATAGATGATGATCATGATTTATCTCATAAAATTCAACATCGATGATGATTTCAAAATGTTTCAAACGTCTGATGAAATAATTAACGGGAAAAAAGGAAAATGTCCTCGCATCACACAAGATAATAAGCTACAGCGTGTAGCCAAAGGTTGTCAAGAAGAAAGAGGTGCATGAGCTTTGTGCTTATGAACATTTTTAGATTCGATCTCAAAAATGCAATTCAGTTTCACATAAAATATATCTAACATATTATGCACACATCATGAAAAAAGAATATAATGCGGAATCCATTGAGGTACTTAAAGGGCTTGAACCTGTAAAACAGCGCCCTGGTATGTATACTGACACCTCAAGGCCAAACCATCTTGCTCATGAAGTTATAGACAATAGTGTTGACGAAGCGATTGCCGGTTTTGCAACCAGGATAAATGTCATTCTTCATGAGGATGAATCCCTGGAAGTAAGTGATAACGGTGAAGGCATTCCCTAACACATTCAGGATAGAATATTCGATCCTTTTTTTACAACAAGAGATGTTGGGCAAGGCCTGGGACAGGGGCTGGCCATTTCCCATTCAATAATTTCCAATCATGATGGAACCATAAATTTTTTATCAGAAACAGGAAAGGGAACAACATTCACGATTCGCAAACCGCTAAAAGGTTTGGCACAAAAATAAGATAACATTAATAAGCTATCTTAATATGAACATAATCCATCTTAAAAAATGAATCTTTTAATATGATTTATCAGAGGTGATACCAAAATGAGCTCGGATAAAAAGAAACATTATACAGGCGATGAAGCAAAAATTGATGACAGAATTAAAACCCTTGTTTTAGAACACTCAGAAAATAAAAAGCTGAAGTGTGCGGCTGCCAATAAAATTGCAAAAGATTTTAACATATCTGCCGGTGATATCGGCAGACATGCCGACCTGCTTGATATCAGGCTGACAAAATGCCAGATGGGACTTTTTGGTTATCCTCAGGGGTCAAAGATAGTAAAAGAGTCAGAGTCAGTTAACCCTGATCTTGAAAAAGCTATTAAGACAAAAATTGTAAGCGGCAAAATCTCATGCAGGGAAGCCTGGAATATTGCATCAGAAATGGAAATGAGTAAAATAGAAGTCAGCTTGGGGCTTTTTAATTACTGTATTGAACATAACTTATAGTTAAGGATCTAACAACTACGTGGCATATACACAGCTCAGGTTGGTCAGGCGTGAGGCCAGATCAATTATGTCAAGCGTCTGACGAAACACTACAATAATCCTCTCCCATATTTGAATTGACAACCAATTGTTTCTTGATAACAAAAAAACACAACCTCAAAATTTTCATACAGCTTAAAGATAACATGCAGATATCAAAACTTTAGAGAATTTCTTTGCACTCTAACATTTTGGGTAGCCTTCTAAATAAAAAAGCGTGGACTTTTAAAGTCTATCAACACTTTTTACTTCTATTATAAATCACGACTGATATGTTGTTACAAGGCTTTCAATCATTCTTTCTGTCAGGGGTTTAAACCAAAAACGGGCTTTACCTTTGGCAACTATTGCTCTAACAGCATTTTCACCATTAAGGCTCTCATACATAGCTTTTTGTATAACACCGTTTATTAGGTATACTATTCCCTTGGTATTATCAGGGAAAGTGACTTCAAAAAGACATGTTCTCTTTTCCTTTTCAAGCATAAGCAAAAGAGTCGCGGCAGATATACCGGATATAAATCCAGTTGGAGTATCCTGTTTTAGGGTTTTTAATATTTTAGGACCAAGTTTGCTGATTGAAAAAGGTTTTTTAAGAAATTCAATAACATGATGTGGGATCTTTTTTTTATCTCAGTTGTATTATATGCAGTCATTACATAACACAAAGTAGCTGGATATTTTTTTTTTACATACTCAAGGAGCTCGAAACCTGTAATATCAGGCATTATAATATCAGTAACTAACAGGGAAACCGGTTTTTTAGAGAGAATAGATTTTGCTTCATTACCATTTTTCGCTGTTAATACTTTAAATTCGGAGCGATATTTTATAAGAGAATGTTTAAGTAGGCTTAATACAGCAATTTCATCGTCTACGATCAGGACATTTTTCATTTTTTACCTTGCTAAAAAATATTGGTCGAACCAAGTTTAAGATGTCAATAAATATTTAAGCCAATTTCTTCAACTCCATATATTATCTCATCCGAAAATTGATAATATATACAAAAAAGTATTTAGTCTGGTCAAGTAAAAAAAATGGACCAAAGATAGCTCCAAATGTTACCTCTTGAGGGCCAAGTCAATATTACAAATTGATAAAAGCACTCTATATTGAAATATAGTTTTTATGCTTGAAATTGAAGATATCTTGCATTTATCAACATGCTTTAAAAAATTACTCAATTACAGATACCATAATTAGGTGTGTGCAGGCTAAGCAGATGTTGATCTATGAGTATTGTCGAATCATCTACATCCACCAACACTTTAACGTGGTAGCTCTGCTATAGCGGAATTTACAAATATATCAAACGTTAAAACGAAAATTAATAATATCCCCATCTTTAACTTCGTATGTTTTTCCTTCAAGCCTTACGGTACCTTTCTTTTTAGCATCCTGGTGACTACCGGCATCCATTAGATCTTCATATGAAAGAACTTCCGCTCGTATAAAACCTTTTTTAATATCCGAATGGATTACATCTGCGGCGTCTACGGCTGCAGTTCCTTTACTGATCGTCCATGCTCTCACCTCATCTTCTCCGACAGTAAAAAAGGAGATAAGACCAAGAAGTTCATATGATTTCTTTACTACACGGTCCATTGCAGAAACACTTATATTGAACTCTTCAAGGAATATTTCCTGTTCCTCTTCCGTCATCTGGGCAAGTTCCTGCTCAAGTTTTCCCCTTATAATCATACAATTTTCTTTTGAAGTAAGATCCTTTATTTCAGGAAGTTTTTCATCGTCATCTTCGTTATTGAATAAAACAAATAATGGTCTCCCGGAAATAAAGGCAAAACCTTTTAATGGGTGTGCAAAAGCAAGATCCGGATTCTGTCTGATTGCAGTCTCTTCTTCCAGTAAAGGCAGACATTTTTTAAGGAGTGACAACTCTTCTTCGCTGACCTGTTTCCCACGCTTTTTGTCTAGTTCAATACGTTCAAGCCGCTTTTCAACAACCATGAGGTCAGAAATTATCATTTCCTGGTTTAGACATGTAAAATCTTCAAACGGCTCCGGTTTTTCAAGTCCATAACCCCTGAAATTCCGTATCACATGAATCAGCGCATCAGCATCTCTTACCTGATTCCACATATTCTGATCCCTTTTATTACCGGGGATACCGGGAAGGAGGTATTCTACCTGTGCATAAATTGTCTTTCTGGGTTTATACATTTTACTAAGAATGCCCACTCGCTCATCAGGCACCTGTATAGTCCCTATACGGTTTTCCACTTTGTTAATCCCGTCGGATATATTTTGAGTCAATGCCTCAAATATTGTCGTTTTCCCTGAACCTGATAGTCCTATAATGCCAAGCTTCATTTTTCTATTCCAATGCTCTATAAGTGATTTAAAAACCTCATCTTATGCCCAATGGCTGCGTTCTCGCTTTTTTGAACTCCTCGAAATAGTTCACTATTCCTGTGGATTTAAAAAACGCTGCGGCCTTGCCCTTGAACATGATCTGCGGTTTTTAAACCACTTATAATAATTTTAATAAATCGATGATAAAAAAATAGTAAAATCCATGGGTATATATCCCATGGTTAAGTATTATAAACTTAATCGATGGTTAAGTAGTCCCTCTATAGCGGGATTACGACGCCATCAAAATAAAGTATCCAAAAAATGGCTACGTATAAATTTTCATATACAAGGCATAACGTTTTATCAGGAGTGAGGGCATACATTTAGTATGTCGAACTTCTGATCAAACGTTATAACGCAGTAGATGGAGATTTTTACGACGCCATCAATATTTATAATGGTCGGGCTTGTACGGCCCTTCAACCTTTACTCCCAGATAATCTGCCTGTTCTACGCTAAGCTCTGTCAGATTTACGCCAAGCCTGCCAAGATGAAGCCTTGCAACCTCTTCATCAAGTTCCTTTAAGAGTGTATATACCTTGTTTTCATGAGACTTTGCGGCAAGTTGAATCTGTGCAAGACATTGGTTTGTGAAACTATTGCTCATAACAAAACTCGGATGCCCGGTTGCACATCCAAGGTTTACCAGTCTTCCTTCAGCTAGAACAATAACCGATTTCCCGGATTTAAGAGTCCATTTGTCCACCTGGGGTTTTATATTCAAACATGTGCATTCAGTTGTATTTACAAGATATGCCATATCTATTTCATTATCAAAATGACCTATATTGCAAATTATTGCTTCATTTTTCATAGATTCCATATGTCCGCCGGTAATAACATCTACACAACCTGTAGCTGATACAAAAATATCTCCTTTAGAGGCCGCTTCTTCCATAGTAGTAACCTCGTAACCCTCCATTGAAGCCTGAAGCGCACAAATCGGATCAATTTCTGTTATTAAAACACGAGCGCCAAATCCGCGCATGGATGCCGCACACCCTTTTCCCACATCTCCAAAACCGCATATCACCACTATTTTTCCTGCGATCATGATATCTGTAGCTCGTTTTATTCCATCTGCAAGTGATTCCTTACACCCGTAGAGGTTGTCAAATTTTGATTTTGTTACTGAATCATTAACATTAATTGCCGGGAAAAGGAGTTCACCCTTGTTTGCCAGATGGTAAAGCCTGTGGACACCAGTCGTTGTTTCTTCTGACACACCACGGATTTTTGAAGCAATTTTTGTCCAGTGCTTTGGGTCGCGTTTATATGTAACCTTTAAACGCTCAATTAAACATTTCATATCATGATTTTCATATTCCTTATCAAGAATAGAAGGATCCTTTTCAATAGCAACACCCTGATGAACATAAAGAGTTGCATCTCCTCCGTCATCAACAATAAGATCCGGGCCACTGCCGTCAGGCCATGTAAGAGCCATTTCAGTACACCACCAGAATTCATCAAGGGTTTCACCTTTCCAGGCATAAACTGCGCTGGTACCTCTTTGCGCAATAGCTGCGGCGGCGTGATCCTGTGTAGAAAAAATATTGCATGAAGCCCATCGAATATCAGCGCCGAGTTCGTATAGTGTTTCGATAAGCATGGCAGTCTGAGTAGTCATATGAAGACTTCCGGTTATTTTCAGGCCTTTTAACGGTTTATCAGGACCATACTTTTCACGTACTGACATAAGTCCGGGCATCTCATTTTCTGAAAGCTGCATATCCTTAATACCAAAATCTGCAAGCGAAAGGTCCGCCACTTTGTTTTTTATAGTCAGGTCCAGTTCTAGAAAAGACATAATTTTCTCCTTTATTTTTTTGATTAACACATAAAATATATTCAATGACTAAGTAAAAATCTTCATATACAAGGCATAGTGATTTATCAGGAGTGAAGGCATACATTTAGTATGTCGAACTTCTGATCAATCGCTATAACGCAGTAGATGGAGACTTTTAACGACGTCATCTTTCTTTAACTGATTTGTAAATACTTAGCTCCAGCGATTGCTTTAACTTATGTTTTTCACTTTTTTCCAATGAAAAATTATTTTCTTTTAACCATAACTCCATTTCTTTTTTTGCAAAACCAAGCCATCTGTCATTGTATGAATGCCGCATCTCCTCATCTTTATGTTTATCAAAATCAGCAATTATAAAAATCCCGCCAGGCTTTAAAATTCTGTGCACCTCCTTAATCGCCATGTCTGGTTCTGACAGATGATGAAGGACCATTGATATGACAACACAATCCGCTTCTTCATTTCCAAGGGGAAGGTGTTCTATCTCCCCTAAGCGGAGATCAATTGAATCAATGTCATTACGGAAACGTTTTTTTGTAATATCAAGCATTTTGGCAGAACTATCCACACCTACTACCCGTGTCGAACATTCCCTGATATATGAAAGCAGTTCACCGGTACCGCATCCAAGATCAACAGCGACATTACATTTCCCGATATGCTTTACGATTTTATCATTTAGATCAAAACCACCGAGGACTTCCCTCTGCAAAAGATCCCATTCATTTGCAACCCTGTTAAAAAACTGCATGGTAGCAAGCTTTCGTTTATCAACAATTTTTCTTGCTTTTACAACGTCCTTATTTAAATCATATTCAGAATCAAAAAGATATTTTATTGAATCAACAAACTCACGTCCCGGCCCCACATCAACACATGAGTAAAATGCCCAAACACCGTCCCTGCGGCACTTTAAGAGTTCTGCGTCAACTAGAATTTTCAAATGCCTTGAAATTCGTGACTGCCCCATATCCATAAGGGAAACTATTTCATTAACACTTAGCTCATGGTGAAGCAGTATATTAAATAACCTGATTCGTGTTATATCGGAAAGTGCTTTGAAATATATTATACTATCCATCAGTTATACTTTTTATGAATTTACCAAGTTTAGTGCCGCAAATACGATAAAAATCACAATATCAACATATCAAGATTTATTGATATAATAAAAATACATTTCTGTCAAGTTAAACCGTACTACACTTTAAATACTGTTAAAATAAAGCTTATTGATATATACAATTTATTTAAAGCTTATAAAAACTGTTGCCTGATAATATCCAAAAGTGTTAATAAAAATTTTGATAATATCGATATGGAATAACATCATTTTCAGAATATTATACTTCTTTTTAGAAACAGGGAGAAATAAATGAATTTTGAAGAGTTGGGTTCTAATCTGGGGTTGGAAAAAGATGAATTTATTGAACTTGTTGAGCTTTTTGTTACTACTACGTCAGAAGATATAAACAAATTGCAGGTTGCATATGAGAACAAAGATGATAATTCAGCAGCCAGAGCAGTACATTCCATTAAAGGCTCATCAGGAAACCTGGGGTTTATAGAACTTTCGGATATCGCAAAAAAAGCTGAAGAATTAGCAGGCAATAACAAACTTAATGAAGCTGTTGCTACCCTTGAAATAATGAAAACAAAGCTTAATGAGATATCCGAACACCTCAAGAAATCTTGAAGATAATATAGTAGTAAAGAGTATACATCGATAAGGCAGGCTCATGCTCTAAAGAACAGGCGGGTGGATAGACTATTTCATCCCAGAGATTTCAGGCCAATTTTAAAATCCATCCACCCCCCATCCTCTTAAATCTTTCCTGCGGATTAATTCGTCACCTGTACAGGTGAGGGATCACCCGGCAATTCAACTTTTTCATTTAATTATTCGAAAACGAGGCAACTCATTTATAGGGATCGGGCTATTTCGATCAAATAAAAGTTGAAAGAAAGATTTATTATTTACTTTCATAAAAGAGCACAGGTTGTATGTCAAGAAAAAAATGACACAATATATAGCGGTTTCTATAAATCAGGCATATCAGAAAAGATATATACTTAGCCATCGGTTATACTTTTTACGAGTTCATCAAATTTGAATGTGATGGAAATCAGTTAATAGCATTAAGAATCTTTACAAATTCCTGTGAATAATAAACAAGGAGTTCTGATTTTTCCATCAATAATTATTGGTAAAGATATTTAAACCGGTTATAAAATATTTAACAGTAAAAAAAGAAAATGTCCTTGCAACACATATAAGAATAAGCTACAGCCTGTACCCAAAGGTTGGTAAAAATAAAGAGGCGCATGAGCTTAGTGCTTATGAATGTCATTAGAACCTGTCTCAAAAATGTAATTCGGTTTCAAATAGAATATATCTGACATATTATGCACATATCATGAAAAAAGAATATAATGCTGAATCGATTGAGGTACTTAAAGGGCTTGAACCTGTAAAACAACGCCCTGGTATGTATACTGATACCTCAAGACCAAACCATCTTGCTCAGGAAGTTATCGACAATAGTGTTGACGAAGCTATTGCCGGTTTTGCAACCAGGATAGATGTCATTCTTCATGAAGACGAGTCTCTGGAAGTAAGTGATAACGGACGAGGGATGCCTGTAGATATACACCCGGAAGAAGGGATTACAGGCGTTGAATTGATTCTGACCAAACTTCATGCCGGGGCAAAATTCTCCAACAAGGACTACCAGTTTTCAGGAGGTCTCCATGGCGTTGGTGTTTCTGTAGTTAACGCCCTTTCATTGAGACTTGAAGTGCTGATAAAAAGAGATGGAGAAAAACATCAAATTGCATTTAATGACGGTTTCAAACAATATGAACTTGAGGCCACCGGTTCTGTAGGCAAAAAAAATACCGGAACTACAATACACTTCTGGCCTGATCCTAAATATTTTGAATTCCCGAAATTTTCCATACGTCGTTTAAAACATATAATGCGTGCAAAAGCTGTCCTCTGCCCCAAACTACTTGTTACCTTTCTGAATAAAAAAAATGGTGAAACAGAAGAATGGTATTATGAAGACGGACTTCAGGAATATCTTACAGACAGTCTCCAGGAATATGATCTTATTCCTGAAGAGCCTTTTGTCGGGAATTTTGAAGGGAATAAAGAAATGGCCGCCTGGGCGGTGGCATGGCTGGAGGAAAGCGGTGAAACTGTAAACGAGAGCTACGTAAACCTCATCCCCACCCCCCAGGGGGGTACACATGTTAACGGGTTCCGGACCGGCCTGCTTGCTTCAATCCGTGAATTTTGTGAATTCCGTAATCTGATTCCCAGAGGTGTGAAACTCGTCCCGGAGGATATATGGGACAGATGCAGTTATATACTATCTGTAAAAATGCTGGACCCTCAATTTTCAGGCCAGACAAAAGAGCGTCTTTCTTCACGTAAATCAGCAGCCTTTGTTTCCGGGATTGTCAAAGACTCATTCAGCCTCTGGCTTAATCAGCATACTGAAATCGGTGAAAAGCTTGCCGACATGGCGATAAGTAATGCTCAGAACCGTTTACGTTCAAGTAAAAAGGTGCAAAGGAAAAAAGTAACCAGCGGACCCGCCCTCCCCGGCAAATTGGCGGACTGCGTCATCCAGGACCCCTTTCAGAGTGAACTTTTCCTTGTTGAAGGTGATTCCGCAGGCGGTTCGGCAAAACAGGCAAGGGACAGACAGTTTCAGGCCATAATGCCCCTGCGCGGAAAAATCATGAATACATGGGAGGTAGATTCAGTACAAATAATGGGGTCAAAGGAAATAAGTGACATTTCAACAGCTATAGGAGTAGATCCGGGTTCAGACAACCTGGACAACCTTCGATATGGTAAGATATGCGTTCTTGCAGATGCCGATTCCGACGGTCTCCATATAGCAACTCTTTTATGCGCTCTCTTCCTGCGGCACTTCCCTGCTCTTGTAAAGGAAGGCCATATTTATATGTCAATGCCCCCACTTTATCGAATAGATATTGGCAAGGATGTCTATTACGCGCTGGACGATTCTGAAAAAGAGGGTATCCTTGACAGAATAGCAGCGGATGGTAAAAGTGGAAAAATTAATGTGCAGCGTTTTAAAGGTCTTGGAGAAATGAATCCCATTCAGCTCAGGGAAACAACAATGGCAAAGGATACACGACGCCTTGTACAACTTTCTGTTAACAGATCTGATTCCGAAGAATTAAAAGAAGGCGCTTATGAGGTTATGGATATGCTTCTTGCAAAAAAAAGAGCTGGTGACAGAAAAGTCTGGCTGGAAAAGAAGGGAGATTTAAAAGAAAATCATGAGTAGCCAAACTGAATTTAATCATGAAGGTATAGAACGCATTCCTCTGCAGGATTTTACTGAAAAAGCTTACCGTGAATATTCAATGTATGTAATTCTTGATCGGGCACTTCCCCACATTGGCGACGGTCTCAAGCCGGTACAGAGGCGTATAATATATGCCATGTCTGAACTGGGACTGAAATCTACAGCCAAATATAAAAAATCAGCCAGGACGGTTGGAGACGTTTTGGGTAAGTTTCATCCTCATGGGGATTCCGCCTGCTATGAGGCGATGGTTCTCATGGCCCAGCCTTTTTCCTATCGTTATCCCCTTGTTGACGGTCAGGGGAACTGGGGGGCTCCTGATGATCCAAAGTCTTTTGCTGCAATGCGTTATACGGAATCAAGACTTTCCCCCTATTCTGAAATCCTTCTTAATGAACTTGGCCAGAATACCGTTGACTTTATTTCAAATTTTGACGGCACCCTTGATGAACCTTTGACACTGCCGTCCAGGCTGCCTAATGTGCTGCTGAACGGTTCCACAGGTATTGCCGTAGGTATGGCAACCGACATACCGCCGCACAATCTGCGAGAGGTAACCGAAGCCTGTATTCATCTTCTCGATAATCCAAAGGCAACCACCGAGGAAATCTGTGAGATTATCCAGGGTCCGGATTTTCCCACAGAAGCTGAAATAATAACCCCGCACAACAGTATACTCGAAATGTATAAGACCGGAAACGGTTCGTTGCGAATGAGGGCAAAATACTGCATTGAAAACGGTGAAATTGTCGTAAAGGCTCTTCCACACCAGACTTCAGGTGCGAAAATACTGGAGCAGATTGCTGCACAGATGCAGTCTAAAAAACTTCCAATGGTATCCGACCTCAGAGATGAATCCGACCATGAAGACCCCACACGAATAGTTATAGTCCCAAGGTCAAACCGTGTAGACAAGGAAGCCATTATGGCACATTTGTTTGCAACTACCGACCTTGAGCGAACATACCGTGTCAACATGAATGTTATAGGGCTTAACGGACGTCCAAAAGTAAAAAGTCTTGCAGAGATGCTTTCCGAATGGCTCAAATACAGGAAAATTACAGTTACAAGACGGTTAAATTTCCGGCTGGAAAAAGTTATTGACCTTATTCATAAACTGGAAGGCCTTCTCATTGCTTATCTTAACCTTGATGAGATCATTGAAATTATCCGCCATGAAGAACATCCTAAGCCGGTACTAATGAAGCGCTTCTCCTTAAGTGACTTTCAGGCGGAAGCGATACTAGAAATAAAACTCCGTCAGCTTGCAAAGCTTGAAGAAATAAAAATTCGAAAAGACCTTAAGGAGCTGACAAAAGAACGCGAAAACCTTGAAAAGGTACTCGGGTCCAAACGTCGCCTTAAAACCCTTATCCGTAAAGAGCTTGAGGCCGATGCGGAAAAGTTCGGGGACGAACGCAACTCCCCTATTGTTGAACGTAAAATCGCACAGGCCATGAGCCAGACCGATATAACACCTGTTGAACCGGTCACAGTAATTCTTTCAACCAACGGCTGGATACGTTCGGCAAAAGGTCATGATATTGATGAAACCAATCTGAACTTCAAGGCTGGAGATGATCTCCTTGTATCAGTTCGGGGGAGAAGCAATCAGCAGGTTGTTTTTCTTGATTCTACTGGTCGCAGTTATTCCCTCCATGCTCACGAGCTTCCATCTGCAAGAGGACATGGGGAACCTTTGACCGGTCGCCTTACACCTCCTTCAGAAACAAGTTTCAAGTCAGTTATTATCGGGGAACCAGACCAGGCGATCCTTGTAGCAAGTGACGCAGGTTACGGGTTTGTTACCAAAATGTCAGATTTTTTCAGCAAAAACCGCAGCGGCAAAACAATGCTCAACCTTCCCGCCGGATCAAAACCTCTTGCCCCGATACATGTAGACAAACATGAGAGCGACATGCTTGCCGCAATCACAAATGAAGGGCGTCTGCTGATATTTCCTTTAAGAAAACTACCTACCCTTCAAAGAGGAAAAGGAAACAAGATAATAAATATCCCAAAAGCTCGTGTAAAATCCAGAGATGAGTATATTTCAATACTTGTAACATTTCCAACTGGTAGCGAATTGACAATTCATGCAGGCAAACGATTTCTTACACTGAAAGCGGGTAATCTTTCAGAATATGAAGGTGAAAGAGGGCGGCGAGGTAAAAAACTCCCCCGGGGATATCAGAAAGTAGATTACGTAGAAATAGCCGAATCAAAACAGCTTGCTCTATTATAGCGGCGTAGAATATCACTATTTAGCTTTTTATGAGTTCGAAAAGAAATGATGGCAGGGTACCAAAAGTTTTCTACTTAACCACCTATTATATTGTTTACGTGATAATCAAAACCGGGGAACAGTGCAAATGGCAAAAAAGATAAAAATAGGCGCGGTGATATCAGGCGGGGGAACAAACCTTCAGGCAATAATTGATTCTTGCCGTTCAGGTGAAATTAATGGAGAGATAGTATTTGTAGGCACCGACAACCCTGATGCAAAAGGGCTTCAAAGAGCCGAAGAAGACAGAATACCGACATTTGTTACCAATTATTCCGGCATAATAAAAAAGTATAATAATGATCCGGAAATAATTGCGGCCCCCGATGATTTTATTTATGAAGATATTCTTACAAAACAGTCATTTTCCCCGGAGGGCTACAATCCTGAAAAAATAAAAAAATTTCTTGTAACAAGGGCAGTTGCAGAAGATGATCTTTTGAAACAAATGGCCCCTTATCAATTTGATCTCATAGTTCTTGCAGGCTTTATGCGTAATCTTACCCCATATTTTATCGACAGGGTAAATACTGACCCCTTAAATCCGCGCATCATGAACATTCACCCGGCCCTTCTGCCTTCCTTTCCAGGAGTTGACGGATATGGGGATACATTTCGTTACGGATGCAAAACAGGGGGATGCACTGTTCACTTCATAGATTACGGTGAGGACTCCGGTCCGATTATCGGACAGAAATCGTTTCAGATTGAACCTGAAGATACAATAGATACAATAAAGAAAAAAGGTCTTGAGCTGGAATGGCAGCTTTACCCCGAATGTGTCAGATTATTTGCCGAAGGCCGTCTTAAAACCGAGAAAAAAACATTCACTCTTGATAACGGAAAAACCTTTGAAAGAGTTTTTGTTACAGTGGTGTAAATTACCATTAATCAGCTTTTTACAATTCCATCAAAATAAAACCCTTTAAAAATTCCATAACTGATAATTTCAGTAAAGCCAACAGCATTGAAGGGAGTGAATGATATTTTTTAAGATAAAATTTCATGATACTTTTTTAATTATTATGAAGCTGAAATTTGTCATGGACAAGCCTTCCACTCCAGAGAATTGATGCACACAGGTTTATGTACAAAATTAAAATCTTCTTAAAAGATTGGGCCGTGTTCAGTGCACAGTCAGGTCGTTCTATTTTATCTTGGAAAATATTATTCACTTACCGGCAGTTATTACTTTACCTTGATTCAGGAGCGCACAACTTGTGTGTCTCTAAATATTTTACTATAAGCTATCTCAAAAAAAAGATCGGGGTTCCTGGCAAGGCACAAAGTGGCGAGAAAGCAGAGCATACAGGAAGTATGTGAGCATTTTGAGCCGCTTTGTAACGCCGCCAGGGGCACTTAGATTTATTTTGAGATAGCTTATACTCACATTGTAAGTTCAAATATATTCCCTGCCGGTTGCCCGTCTTCAATAAAATCAAGATATTCAGCCATCCCTACACCCCGCATACCATTATAATGAAACTCTATCATGGCTTCAATTATACGAGTTTCAAGCACGTCACCTTCATCTGTAGTACGTCTATTGCGCAATGGTATCAGAGACAGAATCTTTCCTTCCATTTTATATTCCGTTCCATCATCAGCTTTCATACTTAGATTTACTTTACGGCAATACAAACTTTTATCATATTCGGTTTTGATCTTTGCTTCTACGATTTTCTTTAACCGGTCACCTTCATGAATATAACCAAAATAATTAACATCAGAACTGATGTCCATTTGCTGCATTATACATGCAATGCCGAAATCCTCACCAAAACATATAGGGAACCATCTATACCAGCGCATGTTCTGCCAGTAACGCGGCCCCCATGAATGATCCCTCAATCCATAGCCGTTAAATTGGAATTTCATATTATCAACAACAATACTTCCGGTCGCCCTCATATGCTGTTCATAATGTCCGCGAAAAAAACCATTGTATAACTCAGGGGGAACAGGCCCGCCATCGTCAGCAACCACTTCCCCTCCCACAACAGGATGAAGCCCATGAAACTCGATATCAACAAAACAATCTACCATGGGATTTTCTGAAAAAGCCTTTTTAGGGTCCTGCATATCCCCGGGATCATTAAGAAGACAAATCTTCCCTTCATAAGTCACCTGAATATGTTTCAAGGGGTCTACAACTTTAAAACTTAAACCGGCTGCCACCAGCTCCGAGTTATCCGCTATTTCAGGTCGCGCATAAATAAAGCCAACCTTCCCATCCGGCAGGTAAAGGCACACCGACACCTCTGCATGATGTTCGTTCGGACGGTTCCCTACACGAAACCATCCGCCGATGTTTTGAGTATGATCAAAAGCATTGATATACATACTCTCGTTGTAGTTAACAACTTCTTCAACAACATGCGTAAATTCATCTTTAGAAGCAACAGTGCGCGTTGGCCCATTATTTCCTGTGAAGTCGTAGTCCATAGCTCTCCTCATTAGTTTTATTGATAGTTTCTATCCCAAGCCGTGCAATAGTCTTGGCATGATCATCCATTGCAAAAGCAGCCTTGTTCGAAGCAAAACCGTCCAGCCCCCTTTTGTAAACTCCAACCGTGATTACGGCCATACGAAAAAACTGAAAACATATACGAAAATCCATATTATCAATATTTGATATTCCCCTATGCCGGCAGTACATTTCAATATATTCGCTGTCTTCGGGAATATTTTCCGATTTACGGTTAACGCCTTGAAGTGTTTTATGGCCTTTTGCATTCGGCAACCGAAGCATGACACAATGGTTGGCAATGTCTGCCAGGGGATCCCCAAGTGTGGAAAGTTCCCAATCCAGTACCCCGACAATACGAAAACTATCAAAATCAAAGAAAAGGTTATCCAGTTTATAGTCTCCATGAAGCAGACGGTTATCACCATAATCAATAATACGGCCGGGCAGCCAGTTGATCATCTCTTCAATTTCAGGAATCGTTTCAGTCTCAGCAAATCGATACTGTTTTATCCAGCGTGAAATCTGCCGCTCATAGTAGTTGCCCGGATGGCCGTAGTCATCAAGGCCGGCGGCTTTTATATCAACGTTATGTATCTTTGCTAAAACCCTTGCTTGTTCGTTATAGATTTTCGGGCGTTCCGATAAAGCTATCTCGTCTAGTACAGGGTTTATAAGAGCCCGGCCTTTGATATAAGACATAATGTAAAACTCGGTCCCTATAACATCTTCTGTTTTGCAATAATGAATTATTTCAGGTACCGGTACTCCCATATCATACACTGCTCCCATCACACGATACTCTCTATCCAGGGCATGAGCTGATTCAGGGATTTTTCCTCTGGGTTTTTTCCGGAGTACAAATTCACCAAGACCTGTTGTAAGCAAATAGGTGGGGTTAGACTGGCCGATATCAAATTTTTTAAGTGAAATGGGAGCTATTTCATTTCCCATAACACTTTTCAGATATTCTTCAAGATCATTTACCGGTAAACCTTCATTAATCATGTTTTTAGTTACCCTGTTTTATTAATGGCTTCTATCCCAAGCCGTGCAATAGCCTTGGCATAATCACCCATTGCAAAAGCAGCTTTGTTCGAAGCAAAACCATCCAACGCTCTTTTGTAAACTCCATGCATTACAACAGCTGCACGGAAAAACTGGAAACATATACGAAAATCCATATTATCCATATTGGATATTCCGCTATGCTTGCAGTACATTTCAATATACTCGCTGTCTTCAGGAACATTTTCCAATTTACGGTTAACTCCCTGAAGTGTTCTAAGACTTTTTGTATCCGGAAGCTGAAGCGTAATACAATGGCTGGCAAGGTCTGCCAGGGGGTCTCCAAGTGTCGAAAGTTCCCAGTCCAGTACCCCTACAATACGAAAACTTTCAAAATCAAAGAATAGATTATCTAACTTATAATCACCATGAAGCAGCCGGTTTTCACCATAATCAATAATACGGCCGGGCAGCCAGTTTATCATATCTTCGATTTCAGGAATCGTTTCAGTCTCCGACAATCGATACTGTTTTATCCAGCGTGAAATCTGCCGTTCATAGTAGTTACCGGGATGGCCGTAACCATCAAGACCTGCGGCTTTTATATCAACGCTATGTATTTTTGCCATAACCCTTGCATGTTCGTTATAGATTTTCGGGCGTTCCGATAAAGCTATCTCGTTTAGTACCGGATTGATCAGGGTTCGGCCTTTAATATAAGACATAATGTAAAATTCAGTACCAATAACATCTTCTCTTTTACAATAATGAATCATTTCCGGTACCGGTACACCCATATCATACACTGCCCCCATTACACGATATTCTCTATCCAGGGCATGTGCTGATTCCAGGATTTTTCCTCCGGGTTTTTTCCGGAGAGCAAATTCACCCAGACCGGTAGTAAGCAGGTAGGTTGGATTAGACTGGCCAACACTAAATTTTTTTAGCGAAATGGGAGCTATTTCATTTCCCATAATATCTTTCAGGTAATCTTCAAGAGCCTTGATAGGTAAGTCTTCAGCAATCATATTTATAGTTACCTTTTGATATATTAGTACAGTTCATATTTCACAAGTCTACCATCAAGGCCCCCTGCCATGATTGGTTTTTTCCATGATGCTTTCAGACCCATCTTCTTTATATACATACGCTCACCGAAAAAAACATAGGCAGTAGAACCTTTACATTTCTGCTTAAGGAAATCACCGAAGCTTTTGTAAAATATGTCAAGATTCTGATCCCCTCCCATTCTTATGCCGTATGGAGGATTTGTTACAATTATCTGCCCTTCAATGGCGTCAATATTCTTAAAGTCTGTTTTTTTAATACTTACATTCTTTCCGAAATGAATCCCCATTATATTCGTCTTTGAAGCATTTACAGCCTTCCTTGACATGTCGCTCCCTGAAATAATTCCTTCCGGGAGTTCTATAATCTTCCCGTCAGCTTCTTTTTTTACTTCTTTCCATACAGATTTGTCAAAATCAGGTAGAGACTCAAATCCGAATTTCTCTCTGAAAATACCCGAAGGAATTCTGCAATACCGCATCAGAGCCTCACACAAAAGGGTTCCCGACCCGCACATGGGATCGTATAGAGGAATAGACCCGTCCCATTCAGTATACCTGATAATTGCTGCCGCAACAGTTTCCTGCATAGGGCCTGATACAGTTTCCTCTCTATAACCGCGCTTGTGAAGCGGACCGCCTGATGTATCAAAACTTATATCCGCTCTGTCTTTCCTGATATGAAGATTAAGTATAATATCAGGATTAAAGGTGTCTACATCCGGCCGTATACCTGTTTTTTCCCTGAAATAATCAACAACAGCATCTTTAAGACGGAGGGAAGCGTATTGTGAGTGAGAAATATTGCTGTCAGAAACATTGCTTGCGACAGCAAAAGTATCATCTTTGGAAAAGAAGTCCTCCCACTTTATCTCCTTTGCCTTATTGTACAAAACATCTGTATCATGGCAGCTAAATGAAATTAAAGGTGCAAGACACCTTGAAACAAGCCTGGTAGAATAATTTATCCGGTATAGTACTGGTTTTTCAGCCTTGAAATGCAGCCCTCGAAAAGTTGGTGTAATGTCTTCTGCACCAAGCCGTTCAAGCTCTTCCGCACCGGCTTCTTTTATATCTTCTGCAACCTGGGCAAAAAACCGGGAGTCCTTAACATACTTATATTCCGGTATCTGCGGTTTACTTTTTCTTTTTCTTTTTATCATTATATAGTTTACTTCATATAGTTTACTTCATATAGTTTACTTCAATATGTTGATTTGTTTACGTGCTTATCAAACATAAATATTCAAATACATATAGGCTTCAGGCAGTGCATTAAAGATTTAGACTGTTTGCATGTGCTCCGTCAACCAGGAATGTCTGCCCGTTAACAAAATCCGATGCATCGGAAGCTAAAAATAAGGCTATGCCTTTAAAATCCTCCGGCAAGCCTAACCGTCCTGCCGGAATCTTTTTTGCTACCCTTGCCAGTGTTTCTTCATCTGCAGCATTTGACAGCATTTTAGTTAGGACAAAACCGGGTGCAATAGCATTAATATTTATTTTTTTCTTTGCTAAATCCACTGCCATGGCCATAGTTATGCCGGAAATAGCCTGCTTGGATGTACAATATGCCAGATGCCCAGGGGGAGGCACTAAACCTGCCATTGAGCCAACATTTATAATCTTTCCTCCTTTTCCCTGAGCAATAAACTGATTACTTGCCGCAACTGAAAGAAATACGATTACATTCTGATTAACGTCAGTGACTTTAGAATATTCATCAAAAGAAAAATTCTTATAAGGTGTTGTCTTGTGAACCCCGGCACAGTTTATTAAAATATTAATTTCACCAAACTCTTTAACTGCTTTTTCTATAATCCTGGACGCATTTTCAGCATCTCTCAAATCAGCCTGAATCGGAAAATATTTTTTTCCGGTTTTTTCTATCAGTACTCTTGTTTCTTCCGGAGAGGTCTTATTATATACTCCTGCAATATCCGCACCTGCTTCAGCTAAACTTTCCGCCATTGCCTGACCAATTCCCGAAGCCGATCCTGTAACAACAGCTGTTTTTCCTTTTAGGTCGAACATTTCCATTACATTTCTCACGACAACCTCCTTATTTAATCAGTCAGAGAGTGTTTCACCTTAATCATTCAGAAACCCTGCTTTTGCCTCCTCCCGGCCCTTTGCGACATCAACTTTTATAAGCAGTAACGTGCCTATAATTACCATAAGCAACAAAGGCAGGATGGCTCCGGCCATGGAGTTAATAATAGGAATGGTTTCAAGGCGGGCTGCATATAAAGCACCTGCACCAAAAAGAAAAGGTCCTACCAGAGAAGCTATTTTACCTACAATGGCATAGAGGCTGAAAAACTCGGCCGAATGCCCGTGTGGAATCATCAGAGCATAGATAGTACGTGATGCAGACTGGGACACTCCAAGGATAAGACCGCCGATAAAGGCCATGACGTAAAATTCTGCCAGCTTATGCATCACAAGGGCCCACCCTATTATTAGTATCCAACCCATCAGGGAGTAGACAAGAGCCCTTTTAGCCCCGATTCCTTTCTCGATCCGGATAAATATGAAGGAACCAAAAAAAGCCACGATTTGTATCATAACGAAAGCCGGTATAATAGACTCAAGGGTGGCTCCCAGGGCATAATTTGTAAAAGTTGCTGACTGGGATATTACAGTTTGTACTCCATCATTGTAAAGGAAGAATGCTCCCATGAACAAAAGCATTTCAGGGTAACGCGGCAGGCTTTTTACCGTCTTTTTGATTCTGGAAAAACCCACTGTTAAAAGGGTCTGATCTTCGGGAAGATCCTTTGGCTCGGACCTTTCTTTTACCCACAGAAAGGTAGGGATGGCAAAAACAGCCCACCAGATACCTACACTCAGTAAAGATATTCTTACGGCCCATTCCGGGCTGGGAATCTTCAAATTGATAAGAATGAGATTAAAGGTCAGCATAAGAAAACTGGCCATATAGCCAAGTCCCCAACCAAAACCGGAAACAAATCCAATATCATCTTCAGATGGAGCAACATCAATCAGCATACCGTTATACACAACGTTGCCTCCTACAAAACAAATATTGGACAGAATAAAAAGCAGCATACCCAGCTGCCACATACCCACTTTAAGAAATACCATGAGCATGGTAGTACCGGCTCCGGTGTAGCAAAAGAAGAAGAGAAAAAGCTTCTTTTTGCCGGTATAATCTGCAATAGCGCCAACTATGGGGCAGATAATCACAACGAAAATCATGGATAGGGACACGGACCAGGACCAAAGGCTTGCACTGGGTATAGTTGTTCCGAAAATTGTAACTTCTTTTATCAGTTCAGTCCCGCTGGTAGCTAATACATCAACAAAATAAAACTGGAATATTACTGCAAGAATGGACACAGCAAATGCTGAGTTGGCCCAGTCGTAAAGTGCCCAGCCCCAGATTTCTTTGTTTAATCGGCCCATCTGTTTCCAATCTCCTAAGATGAAGAACTCGTAAAATGCTGAATGAAGGTTCTTCACTCCCCTATCGGTAAATATAGCTGTTACGCGGGTATTTGGTACCAC